>JAFWLX010000047.1 GCA_017510875.1 Atopobiaceae bacterium
CCACGGCTGTCCCGTGGTGCAGCAGGGGCGCAGCCCCCATCGCACCAGCTAAGACTGATACGCATTACGTACCATACGTGAGAGGTTTTGCCGCATGACATCGCGAGTTGCCTTCGTGCAGCCCTCCGCACACCATGGGCACCACGTCAGGCGCACGCACAATGGGTAGAACAGGCAGGTCTGGCACTCGGGAACTCTAATCGTCTGCTTCCATGCCTTAATTACCTCTTGGTCCAGCTCATCTTGGTAGATGCTGCCAACGAGCCTCTCCTCGCTCTCGTGCTCGCACTTACCCAATCGACCATCGGGTAGAATCGTGAGCGACTGGTCGCTGTCAGCCATGCACCGGTTTACTGAAAGAGCTGACTTAAGCTCGGACTGGGTACTGATTCCCAGCTCGTCCACATGCCCCTGAAGTTTACTGTGAGCGGCTAGTAAGTCCTCGTTGGCACCATACGCCGAGGTGTTGGAGGTGAAGTCCCGCAGCGGCGCAACGTAGACGCGCACCTTCTGCTTCTTGCTGAATCTTTCGGCCAGCTTGTCGCTAAGCTGCCAGAGGTCCTGTTCGTTGTGGGTACTCATGTTTAGGCGCAGGTTAACCTTCATTCCGGCATCGGCCAAAAGGTCGATGTTGTCAAGCACGCGCTTGTAGGGGCTGCCCACAGCATTTACGTATGCCTTGGTCTTGTTGTAGGTGTCTTCCGTTCCGTCAAGCGTCACCTGTACGGAGTTCAGGTGCCATGTATCGCACGCGCGTTGCACAAGCTCTTTGGTAAAGAGGTAGCCGTTGGTCGTCATCTGGGAGGTAACACCAATGCCCAAGGCGGCAAGATCGGCAACGATGAGGTCGATGGCACGATAGTTTACGAGGGGCTCCCCGCCAAACCAGTTGATACGTACGTCGTTTCCCCCGCACTTGCGTGCGATATAGGCTGCCACATCATGAGCTACCTCGTCCGTCATGGTCCTGCGCGGACGACCCTGCTCGTAGCAATAGAAGCAACGCGCGTTGCAGTCAGTTGTGGTGAAGATTACGAAGCTTGTGATGTGTGGCTTGGTGCGTACCAGGAGCTTGGACGTTTGCCTCACCTGTTGTGCAAGCTTGTGCTCGTCATAGTCCTCGGGCACCAGATACCAGCGAGCAACAAGTTCGTCATGCGCGTCGCCGCCCGCCGATACCTCATCATGGGAAAGCAGCACCAGGCTACCTGTCATGGTGTGGTACCACAGCTCGCCCTCGTCCACTTCCACGCGAAGGCAGTGATGCGAGAGACGGTTGCATTCTGGCTTAACGGTCTGACGCCCGCACATGCCCGCAATGGCTTTGACTGGTGGAAGTACCTCTCTCATGTAGCCTCCGTGTGCTGGATTCTTGTGATAGCTCGTAGACAAAGGGTATCACCAGATGCCCCATAACAGCCCGGAATGTCTACTGTGGATTGAGGCGGACCCATATTTCACAGACGGATGGCCACCATAGGATGACGTAACGGTTTGGTATCTGCCTCAATCCCCAGCACGAATCCTGTGGTGGGCTGGCAATTGCGTGCATAGGTGTACGTGCTAATGGGTACAAAACATGACAGCTAACCTGACTGCCGCCGGTGGAGGGTGCTCCACCGGCGGCGTCCCATATCAAGGGGGGTGTAGTACCCGCATGTTTGAGAAGTTTACCGATAAGGCGCGCAAGGTCATGAGCTTGGCCCAAGAGGAGGCTCGCAGCCTTGGCAAGATGTACGTGGGGACCGAGCACCTGCTGCTGGCCCTTATCAAGGAGGGCGAGGGCATTGCTGCCCAGGCCCTGGCAAAGCTTGACGTTACCTACGAAGAGACCCTGCTTACGGTTCGCGAGATATCATCCGAGGTAAACGAGCCGGTACCTGGTGGCCACATTCCCTTTACGCCGCGTGCAAAGCGCGTGCTTGAGGACGCCTACCGCGAGACCATGACCCAGGGACAAACCTACATTGCTACCGAGCACCTGCTGCTGGGCATCGTGGCCGAGGGCGATGGTCGCGCCATGATTGCGCTCTCGCGCATGGGCGTCTCGGGCGATGCCGTGCGCAACGCAGTAAACCAGCTGGTCTCAGAGAACTCTGACGGCAGGCGGCGCGAGCGCCCCATGGCAGCCGAGGGTGTCTTTGATCCGCGTGCCATGGGTGCCGTTCCGGGTGGAAGCCATGCTGCCAACGACGACTCCATGCTTGAGAACTACGGCAAGAACCTCACCCGCCTTGCCACCGACGGCAAGCTTGATCCGGTGATCGGGCGCGACCGCGAGGTAGAGCGCGTGATGCAGGTACTGGCCCGCCGCCAGAAGAACAACCCGCTTATCCTGGGCGACCCTGGTGTGGGCAAGACGGCCGTGGTCGAGGGCCTGGCCCAGCTCATTGCCGGTGGCAACGTGCCCGACATCCTGCGCGGCAAGCAGATTTGGACGCTTGACATGGCGGCGCTGGTTGCCGGCTCAAAGTATCGCGGCGAGTTCGAGGAGCGCCTGAAGAAGGTCATCGACGAGGTCGAGGCAGCTCAGGATGCCATTCTCTTCATTGACGAGATTCATACCATCATTGGTGCTGGCTCGGCCGAGGGCTCCATCGATGCCGCGTCCATCCTAAAGCCGCCGCTGTCTCGTGGTGAGATTCAGGTGATTGGCGCAACCACCTCGGACGAGTATCGCAAGCATATCGAGAAGGACTCCGCCTTCGAGCGCCGTTTCCAGCCGGTGTTCATTGACGAGCCCAGTGTGGCCGACACGCTCGAGATCCTGCATGGTCTGCAAGACCGCTACGAGAGCCACCACCATGTGCGCTACACCGAGGACGCCCTGATGGCGGCCGTCACGCTCTCTAACCGCTATGTGCAAGACCGTTACCTGCCCGACAAGGCCATCGACGTCATTGACGAGGCCGGTGCGCGCACGCGCGTGCACAAGATGGCCCTGCCGCCCGAGCTTGCCCAGGTAGACGAGGAGCTTGCTCGCGTGCGCGAGGACAAGGCCCGTGCTGCCGAGGTGCAAGAGTTTGAGGAGGCGGCCCGCTTGCGCGACAAGGAGAAGGAGCTCACCTCTCGTCGCAGCGAGCTCGAGCAGGCTTGGCGCGAGCGCATGGATGCCAACGTGGTTACGGTGGGCGAGCAAGACATAGCTGACGTGGTCTCTGACATCACCGGTGTACCGGTGTCCAACCTCACCGAGGCCGAGGCCTCCAAGCTGCTACGCTGCGAGGATGCGCTGCATCAGCGCGTGGTTGGTCAGGACGAGGCTGTCAGTGCCGTGAGCCGTGCCATTCGCCGCAGCCGCAGCCCGCTCAAGGATCCGCGCCGTCCCGGTGGCTCGTTCATCTTCCTAGGCCCGTCAGGCGTGGGCAAGACCGAGCTAGCAAAAAGCCTGGCAGAGTTCCTGTTTGGCAGCGAGGACGCGCTCATCAGCTTTGACATGTCCGAGTTTATGGAGAAGCATGCTGTCTCCAAGCTCGTGGGTGCCCCTCCCGGATACGTGGGTTACGACGAGGGCGGCGAGCTGACCAAGGCCGTGCGTCGCAGGCCCTACTCGGTGGTGCTCTTTGACGAGATCGAGAAGGCACACCCTGACGTGTTCAACATCCTGCTGCAGATTCTGGATGAGGGCAGGCTCACCGATGGCCAAGGTCGCACGGTGGATTTCTCCAACACGGTGGTCATCATGACCTCCAACGTAGGCGCGCGCGAGATTGCCCAAACCTCGCCGATGGGCTTTACCTCGGCAGGCAACGGCGGCCTTTCGGACAAAGAGATCAAGAGCCGTGTTGAGAGCGAGCTCAAGCACCTGTTCCGTCCCGAGTTCCTTAACCGTGTGGACGAGATCGTGGTATTCAAGTCGCTGACCGACCAGCAGCTGCGTCAGGTGGTGGACCTCATGATTGCCGACCTGCGCAATCGCCTCATTGCCCAGGGTATGTCTATCGAGCTTACCGATGCCGCACGCGACCTGGTGGCCCGCGAGGGAACCGATCCCATCTACGGGGCCCGTCCACTGCGCCGCGCAATCCAGACGCTGATCGAGGATCCGCTGGCAGAGGAGCTGTTGGGTGGCAACTGGCGTCCGGGCGATGTGATCATGGTGGACGTGGAAGACGGTCACTTGGTCTTCTCGCACGGCGAAGGCGAGATTCCTGCGCCTTCCGAGCGCATTCACATGGAGCTGCCCCATGCTCGCTCGCACTGGACCACGGAGTCACGCGGCAGCTCGGTGGGCAGCCTTGATGTCATGTCCTCCGGCGAGTAGTGAACTTGGCTGAACACTACCCGGGACCACCCCTGGCCTGGCTGCGAAGGGTGGTCCCGGGTAATGTTCCTCTCATAAATAAATGCCGTCGCTACCCGTTCCTGTCCGCTCGCGTATACTGAATAACGGACCAATGTGGCCGACCCGCATCAAGTGGGTCGGCCTGCACGCATAAGGAGGCGCCCATGGACACGACTATCCGCGAATCCAAGTTGTCAGAGCGCTTGACCAACGCCATTAGGCAGACGGCTCCGGGCACCGCCCTCAGGCATGCCCTGGACATGATTATTGCCGGACACCTGGGGGCGCTCATCTGCATTGGTGACACCGAAAACGTGTTGGCAGCAGGTGATGACGGTTTTAAGCTTGATATTTCATTCACCGCAAATCGACTGTTCGAGCTCTCAAAGATGGACGGTGCCATCGTTATCGATAGAGACCTCACCCAGATTCTGCGCGCCAACTACCACCTTAACCCCGATCCGTCTTTGCCCACGTCCGAGACGGGCATGCGTCATCGCACGGCAGCCCGTATGAGCCTGCTCACCCGTGCAACCGTCATCTCGATATCCGAGCGCCGCCAGGTCATCACCCTTTACGTTGATGGGCGCGGCCACCAGATTCGTACGGTGGGCGAACTCATGACTTCGGTCAATCAGCTGCTTGTGTCTATGCAGAACACGCGCCAGCAGCTTGACCGCAGATTGCTGCGTCTGACCACCTTGGAGCTGGACAACTACGTCACGCTTGAGGATGTAACCGACACGCTCTACCTCTTTGAGGTGCTCATGACCGAGGCTGAGACCCTCGATCGTATCATCCTGCAACTTGGCCGTGAGGGCCACACCATCAGGATGCAGCGCGACGAGTTTATTGGCGACATGGACAGCGAGTACACGCTCATGATTCGCGACTATGCGGCCGACTCGTCGGAAGAGAGCGCCGAGGCCATCAGGCGTGCTCTGCACAGCACCAACAACACCATGCTGCGCTCTACCTCGCGCATCGCCGAGTACCTGGGATATCCCGGCAAGTCGGAGGATTCCACCATCACCCCGCTGGGCCTGCGTACGCTCTCTAACGTGTCGGTGGTTCGACGCGGCATGGCCGACAAGATTGTGGACGAGTACGGCTCGCTCTCCGAGCTTATGGATGACATCGAGCAGAACCCCGACCGTCTGGATGGACTGGGCGTTGACAATCCCACCATCCTTGCCGACAGCCTGTACCGCATGTGGGGCAAGCGCGGATGAGCGGCCTTGCCACATGCCCCTACGCGCAGGCAGAGCGCGTGGGAAGTGCAGAACAAGGGCCCGACACCTGCGCAATCATCGTTGCGGGAGGTTCGGGCGAGCGTTTTGGTGACCCGCGGGGCAAGCAGTTTGTAGAGCTGCTTGGCCTGCCCATCATGGCTTGGTCCATTCTTGCGTTTGATCGTGCGCCTTCGGTGGGCCATTTGGTGGTGGTATGCCCACATGGGCGGCTTGACGAGGTGCGGCACAACGTGCTGGCGGGCCTCTCGCTGCGCTGTGACGTGACCCTCACGCTTGCTGGCGCCACCAGACAAGATTCGGTGTTCTCGGGCCTTATTGCCATGCCGCCAGACTTTGAGTTGGTGGCCATACACGATGGGGCACGTCCGCTGGTAGAGGTTGAGGCTATTGAGCGCTGCATTGCTGCCGTGCGCAACGACGAGAACCTTGCGGGTGCCATCCTTGCCTCGCGTGAGACCGACACGCTCAAGCTTACCGATGCCACGGGCCGCATTCTGGCCACGCCGGATCGCAGCAACTACTGGTGCGCCCAGACGCCGCAGGTCTTTAGGGCCCGCACGATTCTGGCCGCACACAAGGCTGCGGTGTGGGATGACTTTGTGGGTACAGACGACGCCTCGTTGGTGGAGCACCGTGGCGGGCGCGTGCGCGTGGTTGAGTCGCCGCGCGACAACATTAAGATAACGGTGCCAGAAGATCTGGCGCTTGCCGAGGCCACGCTAGCGCGCAGGCTGGAGCAAGGGGAGTAGGAGGCCGTATGCTGCACATTGGGCACGGATATGACGTGCACGCCTTTGCCGAGGGCAGACGCCTTGTGTTGGGTGGGGTGCAAATTGAGTACCCGTGTGGACTTGAGGGTCATTCCGATGCAGACGTGCTGGCCCATGCGCTGATGGACGCGCTGCTTGGCGCCATGCGCGCCGAAGACATTGGCCAGCTCTTTCCCGACACCGATCCTTCTTACAAGGATGCCGACTCCATGGAGCTGCTGTACCGGGTGGCGCGCTTGGCAAGCAAGCGCGGCTACCAAATCTGTGACTGCGACTGCACCATTGCCGCCCAGGCGCCCAAGCTTGCGCCGTATCGGCAGTCCATGCGCGAGAACCTGGCCCGTGCGATGGGCATTGACGTCTCGCGCATTGGCGTAAAGGCAACCACCACCGAGCACCTGGGTTTTGTGGGACGTGAGGAGGGCATTGCCGCCTGGGCGGTAACGCTTGTTGACGACCGATGTTAGCCTGACTGGTACCGGAGGATGCTCCCCAAAGCGCCGTGACGGTACTTTGGGGCACCTCCTTCAACAGCCAGCACCGCATACGCAAAAGGTTGCTGGAACATCAGAACCCAAGCTGCAGGCCCAACCATAAAGGAGATTTGTTCATGCTCGTCTACAACAGCCAAAACCATCGTAAGCAGGAGCTTGAGACCATCGAGCCTGGCAAGATTCGCATGTATGTGTGCGGACCTACGGTCTACGACCAGATTCACATTGGCAACGCCCGTACGTTCCTGAGCTTTGACGTCATTCGTCGCTACCTTATGTACAAAGGCTATGAGGTCACGTTTGCCCAGAACCTCACCGATGTCGATGACAAGATCATCAACCGTGCCAACGAGGAGGGACGTAGCGCTGCCGAGGTGGCCGAGGAGTACAGCAACGCCTTCATAGAGCAGATGCACCGTTTTGGCATTCTTGATCCCAATATTCGCCCGCGCGCCACGCGCGAGATTGAGGCCATGCAGGACATGATCTTGCGCCTCATCGAGAAGGACCATGCGTACGTGGCTGCCAACGGCGATGTGTACTTCTCGGTGCGCTCGGACCCGCAGTATGGCATTCTCTCGGGACGCGACCTTGATCAGCTGCGTGCAGGCGAGCGTGTTGAGGTTAACGACGAGAAGCGCGACCCGTTTGACTTTGCGTTGTGGAAGGCCGCCAAGCCTGGCGAGCCCAGCTGGCCAAGCCCTTGGGGCGAGGGACGCCCTGGCTGGCACACCGAGTGCTGCGCCATGATTCATCGCTATCTTGGCACGCCCATCGACATTCATGGTGGTGGCCAGGACCTGGTCTTTCCTCATCACGAGAACGAGACGGCCCAAGCCATGTGCGCTTGGGATCACGTGCTGGCCAACTATTGGATGCACACGGGCATGCTGCGCGTGAACGGCGACAAGATGTCAAAGAGCTTGGGCAACTTCTTTACGCTCAAAGAGATCTTGGACAGCTATCCTGCCGATGCGGTGCGCCTGCTTATGCTGCAGACCCACTATCGGTCGGCGCTTGACTTCCAGACCGACCAGCTGGATGGTGCCGTGGGAACACTTGACCGCCTGCGTACCTGCGTAAAGAACCTGCGTTGGGCGGCCAAGAACGCGCCCGACGACGGCAACCTCACCACGGCCGACCGTACGCTGTCGCAGGCCTGCGATGAGGCCCGCGCCGACTTCATTCGTCAGATGGATGACGACTTTAACACTGCAGGTGGCCTTGCTGCCATTTTTGAGCTGGTGACAGCTGCCAACAAGTACCTTGTCGAGGCTGGCGAGGACATTGCTACGGCACCTGCGCTGCGCGCCGCTGACACTATCTGCGAGCTTGCCGGCGTGATGGGTATCGAACTCGAGCAGGCTCAGAGCGACCTGCCGGCAGAGCTAGTTGACCTTGCGCGCGAGAATGCAGGGTATACGGGAGGCGATCCCGAGGAGGCCGCCGAGGTACTGCTGGCTGCACGCCAGGAGGCCCGTGCCGCCAAAGACTGGGCCACGGCCGATGCCATCCGTGACGGCATCACTGCCTTGGGGCTCGTGCTGGAGGATACCGCAGCAGGTGCTCGCCTGAGCAGGGCGTAGGGATACTCCCCTTTGTACCTCCGGGGCACCAGGAACAGCTGTTCCACCAGGGCAGACATCGAATCATAGATAGGCGGGTTATGGCAAAGAACCAATCACAAAGACCGGGACGCGACGTGCGCGGCGGAAAGGGTAAGTCTTCCGCGCGGCCTGCCGGTGGCAAGAAGCCCTACGGCAAGGGCAAGTCGCCTGCCGTGCATGGCACCTACCAGCGCAAGCCCACACGTGGTAGCCAGGTGCCAAGCTCCGGCTCATGGATTGAGGGGCGTCGCGCGGTTGCCGAGGCGATTGAGGTAGGTATGCCTTTGCGTCGCGCGCTGGTGGCCGATGGCGATGGCTCTCTTGCCGACACCGTTCGCCAATTAGAGCAGGCTGGCGTGCCGCTTGAACGCGTTCCTCGCTCTCGTTTGGATGCTATCTCGTCTCATGGGGCACATCAGGGTATTGCCGTGCAGGCGGCGCCGTTCAAGTATGCCGAGCTGTCTGATGTGATCGAGCGTGCTGGCACGGGCGATGCTCTGGTTGTGCTGCTGGACCATGTGACCGACCAGGGCAACCTGGGGGCCATAGTGAGGTCGGCCGAAGTGGTGGGTGCCGCAGGCGTGGTCATTGCCAAGGCTCGTGCTGCGGGCGTGGGTGTTGGCGCCTACAAGACCTCTGCCGGTGCGGTGCTCCATCTGCCTGTAGCCCAGGTGTCAAACTTGGCAACGGCTATCGAGACGCTCAAGCAGCATGGCTTTTGGGTTGGCGGTGCAACCGAGCATGCCCATGATGACGTGTGGAGCGCGCCTATGGGCGGGCGCCTGTGCCTGGTGATGGGGTCTGAGGGTTCGGGCATTTCGCGCTTGGTGCGTGATCGCTGCGACTTTGAGTGCAAGCTGCCCCAACGTGGCCGCGTTGAGAGCCTGAACGTTGCCCAGGCGGCAACGGTCATGTGCTACGAGTGGTTGCGTCGCACAAGCGCCGAGGGCAAGAGCGCTCCTGTGCAGGATGCGCCATCTTCGCATGTGGTAGAAGATGACAGCGCCTCGTACTTGGTTGATGCGGCGTCCTCCTTTGATGTGGACTGGGACCTATAGCCATGGCAAAGCGACAGTTGCCTCTGTTGGTGGTTGACGGATACAACGTCATCTACGGAACCACACGTTACGAGGTGCTCATTGACGAGCATGCTGGTGCGGGGGCGCTGGCGGATGTTGCCTCGCTCTCGCGTGACCCATACGGGCATGACCCTTTTGAGCGGGCGCGCGAGGCACTTATCACTGATGTTGCAGCATATGCACAGGGTTCGTACGATCCTGTTGTCGTGTTTGATGCGGCAGAGAACCTGTCTGACGAGCGTCCCGACTTCTCACGCGCAGGCGTGCGGGTAGTGTTCTCGCGCACGGGGGAGAGCGCAGACTCGGTTATCGAACGGTTGGCTACACGTGCGCGTCGACAGTCGCGCGACGTGTTGCTGGTCACCTCTGACAATACGATCCGCTTTACTGTGGGAGGAATACCCATCACTACGGTGTCAAGCCAGCTGCTAGCTACCAACATCGAGGTGGTTTCAAGCGAGATTGACACCGCACGTACCGAGCGTAGCTACGGACGCATGACGCTCGAAGACCGCCTCTCTCCAGAGGCTCGCGAGAAACTCTGGAAGATGCTGGGACGCTAAAGGAGCGTAGTGTCGCTACTGCTCTATAGCCGCTATCTGCTGGCGTCGAGTATACGTGGCCAGGAAGGGCAGGGTTATGAGGATAGGCGCACCAAGCATGAGCGGTGTCACATAACGGCAAAGCACCACAGGTCCAAGGATGACCGAAACACCTGTGACGCAAAGAATGCGAGTACAAGGCCGTCCCGCTGCCGTCGCTCCGAGATGGCGCATCCAATTGAGGCAAGCAGGAGCCAGAAGTATAGACCTGCCGAGCTCACTACGCCTAGGAATGGGACGCGCGAGAAATTCTCGTTATGCCAAAGATAGAGGTAGTGGAGCAGTTCATCTACGGCCGGGAAGGCGCTCATGCTTTGGATGTCAATGTAGCGTTCGTCGTACTGGCTCGCAACGGAGCACTCTGGCTCCACGAACGGGTGATACATGAGCTCGTCCGGATAGGATTTGAAGGGGTACCAGAGGCCAATGGTGCTACGGGCAGCCGCGAGCGCATAATCAACGGGATAGCGCAATCCCAGACGTAGCCACAACCCGACGAACCCCATAAGGTCACCTTCAACCTCAGTGTCGTTCATACCTTCTTTGATGTCATCAGAGATACGCGTCATGCGGTAGCCCACATCAAGGGCGCGCTCGTTGTAGTAACGCTCAATTTGTGCGCGATCGGCTTCGGAGAGCTCGTCTCTATGCGAGCCATACACCTCGATAATCTGGTGGTCAGGGATGGAAGACATCCCCTCGATGGTCGAGTATCGCTTGACGCCAAGAAAGCTGCAGATGGGTCCGGTATAGATGGACGCAACCACGATAGCAATGACAATCGACCCTGCTAGCCGAGCACGACCCAGCTTTGGGAAGAAGGGCACGGCTAAAAGGGTAAGTCCCAAGATGAAGACGCCCGTGTTTCTCACGAGACAGAAAGCTAGGCAGAGAAGGGCAAAACGCGGCAAGGCGTACGGACGGGCCCAGTATGCGTGTGGGTCAAGGGATAGCTCGACAAAATTGACCGCGATAAGAACAAAGAGTGCCGCAAAAGGTGAATCCTGCGCAGAGGAGAAGATGACCATAGGGATGGTGGGCACAAGGGCAAGTATTGCTGTGGCGATTGCCATGAGCAGTGGCCTGCCTGTTTGCATGATAAGACGCAGCATCCGTTGTGCGGCGTAGTAGGCAAGCACGCCCTGCAGTAGCGTGAGGGCTGCAAGACCAAGCTCATAGTTACCAAGCAACCTGTGCGAAGTCTCAACAAAGAGCCAGAAGGTCCACGAGTAGGGCACAGACCATTGAGCACGTACTGGTACATCGGACATGGCATGCTCGATGTACCAGTACGGAGCGTCGTAGCCGTAAACGCCGGGAAAGAGCACGAGATACCAGGCAATCCATGCAATGGCAAGCGCAATGAGGGACCAACGGAGGGCAGCGGACATGAGTTCCGTAGACGTCGGCTCTGATCGTTCGGCGCGAACGAGTGCCGAGAGAGTGCCATAGATGACGGGCGTGAGGAGTGCACCAACACCTAAGATGCCAAGAAAGGTGAGGAGTCCACCGTGCAGATGGTCGCTCTCATCAAGCATGTAGCCCAGCACTGTAAAGGCCGAGAATAGGATCGCAAGCACTATCGATACGATAAGTCTCCTGCGGTTAAGGGTCCTCAAGAGGTCAGTCATGTGCATTATTGAAACCTTCCAGGAACTGGTGAGTGAGGTGGTGCACTAGTAAGTCGTCCACAACCTTACCGATAGTAATTTCCTCGTTGTAGCAGGGGATCAGTACGGCAACGATATCTGAAGGAAGAGACTCGTGAATCTGGCTGGGTGTCATTGCTCTCACTTGTTTGTCGCTGTAAGTCCATCACATTATACTTGAACATGGAATATCGAAAACGATGGCTGCGCGCTTGATGCCGCACCATTGAAGCAGCGAACTTGTGGTAGAATACTCATCCACTGCCAGAGTGGCTCAATGGTAGAGCACCGGCCTTGTAATCCGGTGGTTATGGGTTCGATTCCCATCTCTGGCTCCATAATAAAACAGCAGGTCAACGGCTATGTTTACCGTTGACCTGCTTGCTTTTGATAGTCGGTTGCGCCATTGCCATGCCGTCGAGTTGCGCCTAAGTTGCGCCCAACGTCTTTGAAAGTGGACAAAAAAGAGGTCCGCGGCTTCCACTACTGGATGCCAACGGACCTCGCATTGGGCCAAAAAAGCTCCGTCTGCACAGCGCTTATGGCCTCGAGAAACCCTGGCGCTGCGTCGCCGCGTCGGGCTCCGATTCCAATAATAGCAAAGAGGGCAGTGGTCTATAGCAAAACAAAAGAGCCAGCGGCTCCGTCTGCACAGCGCCCCTAGCTCTAAGAGCAGCCTAGGACCCGGCTTCCAAATACTTCGCCCGGCGCTCAGCTGTTCATTGGAATCATAGCCCACGGTCCTAGCTAACCTTGGTAAAAGCCCCTGTCTGTCGCACAACGTACAAAAGCCCATGCTGTGCGTTTCGCGGCCTTCTCCGCTTGCCTACGCTTGCCAGACGCGGCCTAAGATGAAAGGCGCTTCACACCTACCCCAACTGGTCGGTGGATAGCGCCTTTCAACCAGTATACACGCGTCAGGCCAGATTGTTTTCGACTAGAATGTGTTTGGGAGTTTCCCCGCCGCCGGTCGGGGGGTTTAACTCCCGTACGCCGCTCCTTTTTCGGGTTAAGTTCACGATTCAGGGAGCGGCGTCTTTGTTCTCGCAATGGAAAAGCCCGAACCCCTTTCACTTACTTGAATGGGACCCGGGCAATTCACTAATGACTTTCTACCACGCAAATAAAAGAGCCAGGAGGTCTGCCCCGGTTCCTCAAACCCAGGCTTTCTCTTGCTCAATGAGATTGTATCCCATTTCGCCAATAGCCTTCGCAATAAGAAAGGCGCCCAGTTCCCCATGGAGGACCAGAGCGCCTTTATGCACATAGGATCAACCATTTCGCGCTAGTTCAACGGTAGGTACCTAAACCGCATGGCGTACCGATAGCGAGCCCATGCGTGCATGATCTAGAGCACACGCACCTATCGGCCCGCCTGTTGCAAGGAGGTGGCCCCACACCCTCCCCCCGCCCCCACGGCACGCCCCGGCGCATTGTGCCTTTTTTTCTTTTGGAAATTTGCGAGGGGTGCGCAAAACGCTAGGCAACCCAAAGACGTTGTTGCCTACTGCGGCTATACGCTGGCCGTGCTGTACGAACGATGCGCAAAGCGCGCAAAAACTTACTGTGCGCATATCAGCGCCGCGCATGTGCGCGCATGGCGTTTGAGGCGCGCACGCACCACGCCGAGGGGCGCACAAGGTATCACGTACTTTTTGAAACGTTTTGAAACGATGCGCACTGTATTAATACGACAAATTGGACATAATCCCAGCTAGGGGCCACATTCGACTATCTGGCCGTTTTAATACACCCGCCGTTTCCTAAAAGAAAAAAGGCACAATACGCCGGGGCGGGCCTCGGGGGTGGGGGGAGGGGGGTACCCCCCAATGTCATTAACTTAAGCGGATGGCATTCACGCCGGCGGGTCGCTTGGAAATGGC
>JAFWLX010000048.1 GCA_017510875.1 Atopobiaceae bacterium
GGCATGCCCAGCCGAGGCGCATGCCAGCACCTCCGTCCCCGCGGCAGGCTGCCAGTGCCTCCGTCCCCGTGGCATGTTAGCACCTCCGTCCCCGTGGCATGTTACGGCCCCTCAGCTTTCCTACAGGTACGTGAAAAGCATGCGGTATTGGTGCAGTTGGCTATGAGTGGAGTACAATCATTCGACTGTGGGCATAGTGTCCGCATTGCAATGCGTTCGGTACGTAATGGGAGGTCCTTGAATGGCCGATGAGAATCTGACAAACGACTTCGAGTCGCTGGAAGGTGCGCCTGACGATAAGACACTGGATGAGCAGGAGACGGTTGAGGTCGTGGGCGACGCCGAGTCCGTCTTTGAGGAGACTACTCCGGTCGACGACCTGAGCGACGAGGTCGAGGCCCTGAACGACAAGGTCGAGGCTGCTGTGGCTCATGTGGCCGAGGAAGCCGAGCTTGATGCCAAGAAGGTCGAGAACATCAAAAAGGACCTTGGCGAGGACACCACGGCCGAGGCCGACGAGGAGCCTGCTCCCAAGAAGCGCGAGCGTCGCTCCAAGCAGGCTCGTGCCGAGAAGGCTGCAAAGGCCGATGCAGCGGCTGCCACGTCTGCCGCAAAGCCTGCCAAGGTTGGCGGCTTGGCTTCCCTGGGCGTTGGCGCCTGGATTGCCATTGCGGTTGGCGCGCTTGCGCTGGGCCTGGTGCTTGGACGCTTTGTGCTGGGCGGCGGCGCTGCCGGCAGTGCCGCGCTTGCGGGCAAGACCACCGTTTCCGAGAGCGAGCTTGACAAAGCCTACGCCACCTACACCTATAACGGCGCAACCAACACCATCACCGTCCGTCAGGTCATCGAGCAGAACGGCACGGTTGAGTCCGCCAAGACCGAGGACGGCACCTACACCGTTCCCTCTGCCGACTATGCGCTCAACGTGGCTCGCACCGAGATCCTCAACAAGGAGGTCGAGTCCCGCGGCATAACCGTGAGCGACGAGGACGTTGAGGCTTACGCCGAGAAGGCCTTGGGCACCAAGGACTTTGACGCAATCGCCAGCACCTACGGCATGGACGCCGAAGAGGTCAAGAGCCTGATCGAGGAGAACTGCAAGGTCACGGCCCTGCGCGAGGAAATTGTGGGCGAAGACCTTGGCGAGATGCCCGAGGCTCCCACCGCTCCTGCCGAGGGTGCAGAGGATCAGGTTACCAAGGAGTACGCCGACTACATCATCATCAAGCTTGCCGGTGACGCCTGGAACGCCAAGAAGGGCGAGTGGGCCGAGAAGGACAGCGCCTATGCAACCGCTCTGGACGGTGCCACGTTCTCTGCCGATGGCGCAAACTACAGTGCAGCCCAGTCTGCCTACTATGTTGCCTACCAGGAGTACAGCACCAAGCAGGCTGAGATAACCGAGAAGTGGACTGAGTACCTCAATGGTCTTCTGTGCAACGCAACCATCAACGTGGGAACGCTTGTCTCATAAGCTTGCGCAAGAACTCGACTTCAAACGGCCCCGCCTCGGCGGGGTCGTTTTTTCAAGGCGGGATGAGGGGTCGCGTGGATTGGGGGACCGTCCCTTGACCCACGCGATCACGGGTGCGGGCAGACGCATACTGTTCCTCTTCATACAACGTAAATCCATGGTCTTTCTAAATTGTCTTGACAGATGTCTTGTCAGATTTACACATACGTGGCATACTGTTCGCAATGTGGCAAACCGCAGTGAGAGGGGTCCGCATGGACATTGCCGCCGAGGTCGCGCGCCTTAAGCGCGAGAAGGATGCCGTCATCCTCGCCCATTACTACGTTCCGTCTGAAACCCAGGCGCTGGCAGACTACGTGGGAGACTCGTTCTATCTGGCGCGTCTCGCTCGCACGCTCGACTGCTCTACCATCGTGCTGTGTGGCGTCTCGTTTATGGCCGAGAGCGCCAAGATGCTCAATCCCGCGCGCACGGTGCTTCTGCCCGACCCAACTGCCGACTGCCCCATGGCGCACATGGTGCGCAAGGCTGACGTCGACGCCGTCAAGGCCCAGTACAACGATCTTGCCGTGGTGTGCTACATCAACTCCACCGCAGAGATCAAAAGTTGGAGTGACGTCTGCGTAACCTCGTCCAACGCGGTCAAGGTGGTGCGCGAGCTGCCGCAGCACAACATCCTGTTCATTCCCGACATGCACCTGGGGCACTACGTGAGCCTGCAGGTTCCCGAGAAGAACTTCATCCTCAACCGTGGGTATTGCCCCATTCATCACAAGATGATTCTTGCCGAGGTAGAGGAGCTAGAGACCCAGTATCCCAATGCAAAGGTGATTGCACACCCCGAGTGTCCTCAAGAGATTCTGGACGAGGCCGACTACATTGGTTCTACCAAGCAGATGATTGACTACGTGGCAGAGAGCGACGCCCAAGAGTTTATTGTGCTCACCGTTGAGGGAGTGCGTCGCGAGATGGAACTAGCCACGGCAGGCAGCGGCAAGCGTTTCTACTTCACGCGCACCACGCCCATCTGTGTGAACATGGCCAAGGTCACTCCCGACAAGGTACTTGCTTGCTTGCGCGATGGTACGGGCGAGGTTGGGATGCCTGACTGTGTGGATGCGGCTACGACCCCGCTCGAGCGCATGCTCGAGCTTGCGGCGCGATGATTACCTATGGCGCAGGTGCGCCCGCACCCCAGATTGACGTAGACGGCTGCGAAGAGATCAGCTGCGATGTGCTTATCGTAGGTTGCGGTGTTGCCGGACTCTATACGGCACTCAACCTTCCTACCAACCTTTCGGTCGAGATCATCTGCAAGGAGGATGTAGCCAGCTGCGACAGCATGCTTGCGCAGGGTGGCATCTGCGTGCAGCGCGATGATGATGACTATGACCCTTGGTTTGAGGACACGCTGCGTGCGGGCCACTATGAGAACCGCAAGGAGAGCGTTGACATCATGATCAGGGAGAGTCGCCCTCTGATTGACGACCTCCTCTCATTGGGCGTGCGCTTTGACCGTAATCCTGCAGGCGAGCTTGACTATACGCGAGAGGGTGCGCACTCACGCCCGCGCATCCTGCACACCGCCGACCTTACAGGCGCCGAGATTACCACCAAGCTGCTTCTTGCCGTAGAGGCGCGCACCAACGTGAGCATCCACGAGTACACCACCATGCGCGACCTGCTCATAGAAGACGGTTGTTGCGTGGGTGTGCTGGCAACCGATGGCGCCAACGAGACCGTCAAGTTCCTGGCGCGTGACACGGTGCTGGCAACCGGTGGTGTGGGTGGCCTGTATCCGCGCTCCACCAACTTCCGGAGCCTTACGGGTGACGGCTGTCGCATCTGCCGCGATGCAGGTATCGAGCTCGAGCACATGGACTACGTGCAGATTCATCCCACCAGTCTCTACACGCCCAAGCCTGATCGGTCGTTTCTCATTTCGGAAAGCTGTCGCGGCGAGGGGGCAATCCTGCTTGACGCACATGGGCAGCGCTTTACCGACGAGCTGCAACCGCGCGATGTGGTGACGGCTGCCATCTACCACCAGATGGAGAAGGACCACACCGAGCACGTGTGGCTCTCGTTTGAGAACGTGCCGGCCGAGGTCATAACCAGCCACTTCACCAACATCTACAAAAGGTGCCTTGCCGAGGGCTACGACATCTTGCACGAGCCCATTCCCGTGGTTCCCGCACAGCACTACCTAATGGGCGGCATCCACGTTGACGCCGAGAGCCGCACCGCCATGCCGCATCTGTATGCGGCGGGTGAGACCAGCTGCAACGGCGTGCACGGCAAGAATCGCCTGGCATCTAACTCGCTGCTTGAAAGCATGGTCTTTGCGCGTCGTGCGGCGCTTGACATTGCGGAGTCTCAGAAGGCGCGCAAGAAGGGACGGAGCTTATGAATCCCATCACATTAAAGCTGCAGGCGGAGCCTCTGGTACGCATGGCCTTGCAGGAGGACATTACCAGCGAGGACGTGTCAACGGCGTCGGTCATGCCACGGCCGGCGCGCGGCGAGGTGCACCTCATAGCCAAACAGGATGGTGTCATCTGCGGTCTTGACGTGTTTTTGCTGGCCTTCCAGTTGCTCGACCCGACGGCGGTGTTCCATGCGAATGTGGCCGAGGGCGACAAGGTGACGTTTGGCCAAGAGCTGGGTATCGTAGAGGCCGACGTAAGGGCCCTGCTTTCTGCCGAGCGCGTGGCTCTTAACTACCTGCAGCGCATGAGTGGGATTGCCACCTACACGCGCAACATGGCGACGCTGTTTGCCGGCACCAAGACGCGCCTCGTTGACACACGCAAGACCACGCCCAACATGCGCGTATTCGAGAAAGAGGCCGTGCGCGTGGGCGGGGCAAGCAACCATCGCTACAACCTGTCAGACGGTGTGATGCTCAAGGACAACCACATCGATGCGGCGGGCGGTATTGCGCAGGCAGTAGCTGCTGCCAAAGCTCATGCGCCCTTTGTGCGAAAGGTGGAGGTGGAGGTCGAGAACCTTCAGATGGTGCAGGAGGCTCTTGACGCAGGTGCCGACATCATCATGCTCGACAACATGAGCCACGACCAGATGAAGGAGGCCATCGAGCTGATTGCCGGCCGTGCCGAGGTTGAGGTATCGGGCAACGTAACGGCCAAGAATGCTGCGGCGCTTGTGGATTTGGGTGTGGACATCGTCTCTTCTGGAGCCCTTACCCACTCTGCCCCCATTCTTGACCTGTCCCTCAAGCACCTGAGGGTCTTGAGTTAGGCAGAGCCATGAACGGACGCGAACGTCGCTTTGAGATTCTAGCGCTGCTCGAGGGAGCTGCGGGACCAGTGGCGGGGGCCGAGATTGCCGAAAGGTGCGGCGTCAGCCGCCAGGTGATCGTCAACGACATTGCCCTGTTGCGACGCGAGGGCAACGACATTGTCTCCACGCACCATGGGTATATGCTCTCGCGGCCCGGTGGGACCAACAGGCGTCTTTTCAAGGTTCACCATAGCGTGCAACAGGTGGCGGACGAGCTCAATGCCATAGTTGATCTGGGTGGAAAGGTTGAGGACGTCATTGTGAACCACCGCACGTTTGGAAAGCTGGAGGCAAAGCTTGACCTCTCAAGCAGAAGGGACGTACGACGCTTTCTTGATGACCTTGCCTCGAGCAAGTCCACCCTGCTTTCCTGCGTGACCTCGGGCTATCACTTTCACCACGTGTCCGCCGGCTCTGAAGAGGCACTCGACGAGATTGCGGCAGAGCTGGCGCGCCTTGGGATGATCGCAGAGCTGCTGCCCTACGAGCGAGAAGAAGGGCTGCGGTAGCACCATACGTTGTTACCATACGTTGTTGGTGCGTATGCGCTGGGGCCGCAACAGAAGGGGCCTCGGCAGACGCCGCCCCCACAGACCGGCCGTGCGGCAACCCTCGGGCTCCTTCTGAGGCTGCTCCGCCCGTCGGCGCGGCGGGAGCGAGCGTGACATGCCAGTGGCATGTCACGGCCCGAAGGGCTCGTGCAAAACGCGCCAGCAGCCGAGTTCCGCAGCTGCCGCGCCGTAAGGGCGGAGCGCTTAGCCGAAGCGGAGCCACGAGGGTTGCCGCACGGCCGGTCTGTGGGGGGCGGCGTCTGCCGAGGCCCCTTCTGTTGCGGCCCCAGCTCATAAGGGTCCCTGATTGTTACCGAGCGGGCACGGTTTTGTTTGCTCGGCCTTGGTGGTAGTACCCTATGACAAGCCTGTACGTGCCGCGTGTTGTGCGGCAAAAAAGAATGGAGCGTTTAGCCATGGAGAAGAAGGATATCGATTGGGGTAGCCTGACCTTTGCTTACACCCCCACAGACTACAGCTATGTGTGCAACTACAAGGATGGCGCCTGGGGCGAGGACATCCTTACGCCCGACCACACGCTGCAGCTCTCCGAGTGCGCCGGCATTTTCCACTATTGCCAGGAGGTCTTTGAGGGTCTCAAGGCGTATACCACCAAGAGCGGCGACATTGTCTGCTTCCGTCCTGATGCCAACGCCTCGCGTATGGCCGATTCGGCAAAGCGTATCTGCATGCCGCCCTTCCCCGAGGACCGCTTTGTGGAGGTCGTCAAGCAGGTCGTGAAGGCAAACCTCGCTTGGGTGCCGCCCTTTGGCAGCGGCGCCACGCTCTATATCCGTCCGTTCATGATCGCCACGGGCAACGTCATTGGCGTCAAGCCTGCCACCGAGTACCAGTTCCGCATCCTGGTGACGCCCGTTGGCCCGTACTACAAGGGTGGCGTGCAGCCTGTGGCCCTCAAGGTGCCCGAGTACGACCGTGCTGCTCCTCATGGCACCGGCAACATCAAGGCCGGCCTTAACTACGCCATGAGCCTGTATCCCAGCGTGCTGGCACACGCCGAGGGCTTTGCCGACAACATGTTCCTTGATCCGCAGACCCACACCTATGTGGAGGAGTCTGGCGGCGCCAACTTCCTGCTCGTCAAGGAGGATGGTACGCTGGTGGTCCCGCAGTCCGCGACCGACTCCATCCTGCCTTCCATCACGCGCCGCTCGCTGGTGCAGGTGGCCGAGGAGATGCTGGGCATGAAGGTCGAGCAGCGTCAGGTGCGCTTTGACGAGATCGACCAGTTTGTCGAATGCGGCATGTGCGGTACCGCTGCTGTCATTAGTCCGGTGGGCAAGGTCGTTGACACCGAGGGCGGCGAGCATGTCTTTGGTGCTGGCATGGAGCACGTGGGTCCGGTGCTTGCCAAGCTGCGCGAAACCCTCACGGGCATTCAGTCCGGCGAGATTGAGGACAAGTTTGGCTGGGTTGTGAAGATAGCCTAGAATAACCTGTCGCGCATAACAATCAGTTTGGGACAGTAGGGGGTAGCCCCTTTCTGTTCCGCAAGTAGAGGCGGCGACCCCTACAGGGGAACAGAAAGGGGCTACCCCCTACTGTCCCGTGACGGTTAGGTCGCGCGGCAATTTTCAAGAGCATGGCTTGGGCGCAGATGGACGGCTGTCTGACTTCGCGCTACACTAGCCCATTATCTGTCTTTGCCCATATACCATATAGATAGTTGTTTTGGAGTTGATGACCCATGGCACAGAGGGTGCAGGGAACCGAGGACCTGTTTGGTGGCTACATGCGCGCATGGCAGCGCATGTGTGACGTGGCGCGTGATCTTTTTGGCGCCTACGGCTTTGATGCCATCGAGACGCCGGCGCTTGAGCAGGTAGATACCTTTGTGCACGGCATTGGCGAGTCAACAGACGTGGTGCGCAAAGAGATGTTCCGCGTGTTCTCGGGGGCGCTTCTGCCCGAGGTGCTTGAGCGGGGGAGCGAGGGACACCTTAAGGCCCGTCAGCGCATGGCCATGCGTCCCGAAGGAACAGCCGGTGTGGTTCGCGCGGCCGTCGAGCACAACTTTGTTCCGCAGGGTGGTTCTCCTTCCAAGCTTTGGTATGCCGAGGCAATGTTTCGCGGCGAGCGTCCGCAAAAGGGGCGCCTACGTCAGTTTCATCAGGTGGGTATCGAGTGGCTTGGGGCGCCAGATCCCGCGGCCGATGCCGAGTGCATAATCGTGCTCATCGAGTACTTCAAGCGTCTGGGCTTTGACCCCGCCAAGCTGCGCCTGGTCATCAACTCTATGGGAGATGCCAACTGCCGTCCGGCTTATCGCGAGTCTGTGCGCCAGTTCATACTTGACCATGCCGAGGAGATGTGTGACGACTGCATCGAGCGTGCCGAGCTTAACCCGCTTCGTGCCTTTGACTGCAAGAACGATCATTGCCGCGAGGTCATGGAGGCGGCACCAAAGGTGACAGGTGCCCTCTGCGACGATTGTCGTGCACATTATGAGCAGGTCAAGCGCTATCTGGATGAGGCGGGCATAGCCTATGAGGAGGACCCCACCCTTGTGCGTGGCCTTGACTACTACACCCGCACGGTGTTTGAGGTTGAGGTCGAAGGCGCCGGTGTGGGTGCCATAGGTGGCGGAGGCCGCTACGATGGTCTGATGGAGCTTGAGGGCGGAAAGCCTACCCCTGGCATTGGCTTTGCCGTGGGATTCGAGCGTATCTATCTGGCTCTGCAGTCGCAGGGCGTCGATCTGGCGGGAAGCGAACCTAGCTGCGTGTACGTGGCGTGCATGCCTGACGCCCGCGATGCGGCCTTTAGAGCTACGCTTGCCTTGCGCTCGGCCGGTATTCGCACCGAGGCCGACTATCAGGGCCGTTCGCTCAAGGCGCAGTTCAAGCAGGCCAACAAGCTGGGCGCACGTCTGTGTGTGGTGCTTGGCTCAGACGAGGTTGCAGCAGGCGTCGCCACAGTGCGCAACATGCAGACCCACGATCAGGCCCAAGTGCCTATGGACGGCTTGGCCGCTTACGTGACAGAACAGCTGTAAGCATAGAAAAGAATGTGCTGGCGCAGCGTCTCGCTGCAAGTCGGGCGCAAACGCCAACTGGCCCCATGCGAAGTCGGGCGCAATTCTGTGATGAGAAATGCGCCCGACTTCGCATGGGGCCAGTTGGCGTTTGCGCC
>JAFWLX010000049.1 GCA_017510875.1 Atopobiaceae bacterium
AAAAGGGACGGTCCCCCAATCCACGCTGCTTCTGTGGCGCCTTTGTCCCTAGTACTTGCGATGCGGGCGGGGATGGTGCAGCTTCTGCAGGCAGAGTGCTAGCTCGCCAAGCGCCACCAGCTCACGGTAGTCCTCCACGCGGAAGAGGTCGGGGATGAAGCCCGGCACATTGCCAAAGTACTGGGAAATCTCGGTGCGCAGGGCTTCCATATCATCGAGCAGGTCAACGGCCACGTAGATGGCGTCAGGTGCCACAAGCGAGATGTCGGCCGCCAAAACGCGGGCAACAATGCTGCGCATGCCCTCGGGCGACCAGGCCCGCTCGTAGTCGCGCTCGGTGCCAAGCATTGCGTTGTGCAGCGGCGTAAGCTCGCCGGCATAGTTGATGCGGCCCTTTAACAGATGGCCGTCGACCACAATGCCCTGTCCGCCTACCGGATGGCCCGTCTGCTGGGTATGCAGCACCACCGAGTCGAACATGTCTTGGCTCACATAGCAGCCCACTGCTGCCGCGTTGGCGTTGTTGTCCACAAACACCTTGGCCCCAAAGCGCTCGGATATAATGCGCCCCAGCTCGTAGTCACCATAGCCAGAGTGTCCGCTAAAGGCCACCGAGCCCCTGTTGACCACGCCGGGAACCGCGATGCCAATGGCATCGAGGTCGCTTACGTTAAAGCCCTGTACGGGCAGGGTTGCCAGGATGTCGTTGATGTCATGCCAGCTAGGCCTGCGCTTTGTAATGCTTCCATGGGCAACAATCTCGCCCTTGTCGTAGATGCGCCAGCCATACCAGCCGTTTCGTGGCCGACGTATACAGGTGATGACCATGATGCGCTTGTCGTTTTTCAGCTCGCGCCGTATTTTAAGCTCGTCCTCGGTCTGGGCCGGAAAGACGGCGTTGTCCGCAAGCATGTGCATAACCATCTTAAGGGTGGCGCCGGTGTCATAGGCGGCATACACCTTGGGTGGGATCTGCACTACCGAGGCATTGGGAAAGGCCTGGGCAACGGCCTTGCGCTGGTAGCCAACCTGTGGGGCAAGCAGCACGGCATCAAAGTCGCCATCACCTAGCAACGCCTGCTCAAGCGGCATGGCAATAAACGAGTAGTCAAGCGAGAGGGTCTTGGCGGCTTGCTGCAGCTTGTTGGCAAACATCGTGGTGGTAAGTCCCGCCGTGCAGCAGAGCAGTACACGCTTGGTCTCGTAGTGGCTTTTGAAGCTTAGCTCTCCTACCATCTCGCCCACCAGCTCTTTGGCACGAACAAGGTCGTCCAGCTCAAAGTGCAGGAAGAACTTGGCGTCGTCGGGGCTGTCGGGGTCGGTGATGCGCAGCTCCACTATCTCGGCAAACTCGTCGCCCAAGTTGTAGAAGGTAACCTCACTTTTGGCATGGTTGGCGTCAAGGACAATGTGGTCTTCATCAAGCTGAGTAATGGTGCAGTTGGGGATAGACTGGTTGAGAACATACGCGCGAAGGTCATTGCCAATCTGGCTCATGTGAGCTCCAATCTACTGGGGCGTTGGGGCTTGAACCTTTGCCCTATGGTACGATAAGCCGCACCGCATCTTTGTGAAAACAACCAATTATCTCCCGGCAGGCGCCGGAGCTGGGACGAAGGGACATTACCCGTCGCACAGCTGTTGGCGGTCAAGCTGCAGACGTGGTGCAAAAAGCCCAAGGTTCATGAGAACGCGAAAGCTCACCTGCAGGATAAAGAGGTTCTCGCCGCTTGAAAGGTCCATATCAAGCACCTCGCGTATGCGCCCCAGGCGGTAGAGCATCGTGTTCTTGTGCAAGTTGAGCATCTTTGCGGCCCGCGCGGTAGAGCATGCGACCTGCAGGTAGCAATAGAGCGTCTCTACCAGCTCGCCGCCGTGTTGCGCATCATAGTCAACTAGGCGCTGTAGCGCGGGATGGCAAGCATTGAACAGGTTTGTGCGTCTGCCTGCCAGTGTGATCAGATGGGCGTAGGCATAGTCGCAGTAGCAGTACACGCTGCGGTCGTCAAGAAACGACGAGGACATCTCGCCCATGCGGATGGCCGTGCGTGCCTGCTCGTAGGCGCCCCTGGTCTCAATGATGTTCGTGAAGATGTTAGAGACTCCTACCGACAGCCCATTGAGCAGGGCAACCTCGCGCAGCTTGCGTTTGGCCGACTTGCTGAAGCCCACATCCTTGTCGCGCGACACCAGCGCCACCAGTTGCTGGTGATGACGGGTATAGATCGCATGATGAAGCATGGGTCGCAGCTGACCTGCCACGTGCTCGGTCTGCATCTGCGAGAGACCCTCGCCGGGCGCGTGGAGGCAGACCACATAGAGCAGGGGCTTGGGATGAAAGTCAAGGGCCTTCATGCGCCTAGCGGTGACGGCCACGCTGGGCGAGCGATCGTTAAGCAGGTTCTCGAGAAAGTACGAACCCAGCTCGCCACTGGTTGGTCCCCAAACCTCTGACTTTTGCATCTCCTGCGCCACAAACCCGGTCAGACGCACAAACACCTCGTGGTCTAGGTCGCTAAATGGATGCGTTACCTCCATCATCATGACGTGCGCTATGCACACGCCGCGTACCATGACGGCCATCGTCATGGTTTTGCAGCACAAAAGCTCGTTGTAGTGCACGTACGGGCCCTTGCTCCGGGCAATTTCGGAGTCTATGTGGCTGTCTCGAATGTAGGCAACGCCTTCTTCGCGCAGGGTCTCGTTGGCAATTTCTGCCGTCATGGCTTTTGCCAGGTCAGTCTCGTTTTCGGCAAGGTCTCCCAGGTGATAGGCAACGTAGTGGTAGGTTGGGTCAACTACCACAATGGGGTTGTGCAGCGCGTTTGCTGCCTCTTCTATAAGGTATTGCAAGCCCTGGTTGGAGAAGTGCGCGTTAAGCAGCCTGCGCACGATGCTTGACTGCGCCTGACCTTCTATAAAGGCGTTTTGCAGCGTGTTATAGCAGGTGAAGAGGTTGGTGCCTTGGGATAAGGCCACAAGGTTGACGTTGGGCTGCGCAGTTAGGGCAGGGGAGAGGGGACCTTGGTCAACCACCACGCAGTTGAAGTGCGTGTCATCGCTCACCAGCTCGGGCACAAGCTCGCTGTCTGAAAAATACAGCACGTCTCCGCGTGGGCGAGTGGTGGCGTCGCTGGTAAGAAACGATATGTTGAAGACCTCGCAGTCAGGGTCAGAGAGCGATACCGATGACAGCACGTCTTCGGGAAGAAGCGAAATCATCTCATGAATCTTCATGTGTCCGCCCTTCGCTGGCTGCTGGAGCAGGGACGCTCCCAGCTATTTGTGCAAACACACAAGAGCTTACGACTTTTTCTCGCGTAACGTTGGGTATGGGACTCTCGTCTCGGCGAGCGCAACGCGAGATTATAAGCACGGTGCGTTACCTATCCAAACTATCGGAAGGAGCGATGCAAGATGAAGGTAGGCAAGTATGCACGCAGCGTGTCCATTGTGGGCGTCGGCTGCACCCCGTTTTGCAACTTTGAGGATCATCCCGAGACCAAGGGCATGAGCGAGGGCGACGCCTTTGGCTACGCCGCCCTTGAGGCCATCGTGGATGCGGGTCTTGAGCCGCGCGACATTCAGTACTTCTACCATGGCGCTGCCAACCCCTTCATGATTGGTGACTCTCTTACTCCCAACATGCAGGTTGCCGACTGGTTTGGCGTGCGCGGCATCGGTAGCGTGCATCACTCCGAGGCATGCTGCACGGGCTACGTTGCCATGCAAGAGGCCGCCATGGCCATCGCCTCTGGCGAGTTTGACATCGTGCTCTCTGGTGCCGTGGACCTTGCCGCGTCCCTGCCTGTGGTGGGCGCCCCTGGCCACATGCGTCGCGACTTCCCGCTTGAGGAGATGCTCCCCTCCATCCCCATGGTGTACGACCGCGCCTATGGTCGTCCTCTTGACTCCGCCTTTGGCATCTCGTTTGACAACTGGATCAACGAGTACCGCTGGACCTACGGCCTCTCTGACACCGACATCGACAACGCCCTGAATGTGGTTGCCAAGAGCATGCGCCGTGCCTCCGTGCTCAATCCGCGCGGCTTCTACGATGTCGACTTTGACCAGGTTGCCAAGGCCAACGGCATGCCCGACGCCGACGCCTTCCTCACCTCGATGATGAACCCCAAGGTCACCCAGTACCTGCGCGTCACCGGCTTTGAGACCAAGTGCGACGGCGCTGCCGCCATCGTGCTCATGCCCACCGAGATGGCTGTTGCCCGTGGCCTTGACCACAAGATCATCGACATCCTAGGCACCGGCTCTGCTGCCTTCGAGGGCGCAACCCTTGCCAACGAGAAGACCGGCACCATCCGCGGCACCAAGCAGTGCTACGAGCTCACCGGTGTCTCTCCGGACGAGGTTGATCTGCTCTTCATCAACGACTTCTTCATGGCTGGCGACATCGTCGTTCCCGAGGAAGTTGGCTACGTGCCGCGTGGCGAGTCTTGGCAGTATGCCATTGACGGCCGCTACGCCTTTGACGGCGACAAGCCCATCAACACCCACGGTGGACGCTGCAACTTTGGTCATGCGCACGGTGCCTCGGGCATTGCCGACATCGTCGAGGCCGTGTGGCAGATGCGCGGCGAGGCTGGTGCCACCCAGATGAAGAAGCTTCCGCAGACCACTATGTTCCGTGGCTTTGGCGGCGGCCAGAACATCCGCGTCCAGCTCATCCGCACGCACGAGTAGCGCATAGGCGCAGAACAGGAGATTACCATGCCTCTTCTCAAGGATATGGAGCCGATTGTCAAGAAGTTCTACGACGGCGTTGCCGAGGGCAAGTACTACGGCCGCAAGTGCAAGGAGTGCGGCGCCATCGAGTTCCCGCCGCACCTGGGCTGCAACACCTGCGGCTATCACGAGACCGAGTGGGTCGAGCTTTCCGGTCATGGCACCCTTAAGAGCTTTGTGGTGCCTGGCATCCAGAACGACAGGCCCTATCTCAAGGCCATCGGTGGCTATGGCTATGGCGCAGTGCAGCTGGACGAGGGTCCCATCTACTCGTTCGTTGTGTTTGCCGGCAAGAAGAAGGCCGTCAAGGCCCTGCAGCAGCGTCTGGCTGACGGCGAGGTCATTGGCGTGCATGCCAAGCCCATCGACCGCGAGGTGCCCCTGAAGCCCGGTTCGGACGAGATGGTCCACTTTGCCGAGCTGTGCTTCGAGCTTGACGAGATCGCCTAGCAAATGAACAGGGGGACGGGTTTTCGTTCACGCCATGTATGACAACGCACGAGCGCGAACAAAACGCGTCCCCCGTTCAAACGTCTCTCCGTTAAAAACGATTCGATACCATAAGTGCGTGAACAAAACCCGTTTTTGTTCACGCCAACCCAACCAAAAGAGAGGAACCAACATGAACGCAAAACTTCTCAAGCAGCTTGCCGAGTATGCCAAGACCGCCTATGGCTACGATGGCGAGATCACCGCTGACACCACCTTCGACGAGCTGGGCAAGGGCTCCATGAAGATGATTGCCCTCACCTCCACCATCGAGAACGAGCTTGACGCCGAGGTGACCATTCACGAGGTCATGAAGATGAAGAAGTTTGGCGAGCTCGTCGACCGCGTTGAGGAGGAGATCGAGGAGTAACCCCTCGCATCAGCAATACCGCACGGCGGGCCAAACCGGCCCGCTCTGGTAGGGACGGGCGTCCACACGGGCGCCCGTCCCTCTCTGTCGTACCGGTTTGGTTTGCCGCCTCCGACTCCGTCTCGCGCCTTGTACATGCTCCGCCTGCCCCTCCGGCCCACGTCTCATGCGTGCTTACCACAGGTGCGGTATCACACGCCAGCGGACGCGCTTGAGGTAGTCGGTGTACCCTTCCAGCTCTTGCGCGAGAACGCGCTCCTCG
>JAFWLX010000050.1 GCA_017510875.1 Atopobiaceae bacterium
ACCAGTCAACAGCACGCCTCCTGGCTTCAGAACACGTGCGACCTCTCGCCAAATGGGCTCAACCTCACGTACGTAGCAGAGGCTGACCGGATTGAATACCAGGTCAAAGCTATTGTCAGAAAAAGGCAGGGGCTGTGTCATATCGGCTCGGACGATGTTGATATCGTATCCTTCGCGTTCGGCAACTAAGTGCTCGCTGGCAAGCTGTGCGGGCGAGTAATCAAGAACGGTGCAGTTGGCGCCGGCGGCCGTGAGGATGGGCATCTGCTGGCCTCCGCCCGAGGCAAGACCCAGAACCTCTGCGTCGCGTAACTCTGGCCACCACGATGCTGGAACCGGGATGACTGGCGTCAATTTGACCGACCAATCCCCTTGGCAGGCGCGGGCATACGTCTCGTGATCGATGGGTTGCCCTCATTCCCAGCCTTCGCTTACCCAACGGTCGATGGTTGCGGAGTTGATATCCGTATAGCGCAGCTCGCTCATGATGCCCTCCTTGTTCGGGTGAGGACATGATAACAGGACAAAAGCGACAAAGGCAGTTGATTCAAGCGCCTCTACGGTGCATGATAGTGCCAAATACGAGTTGCTCTCGCTGCGAGCCATTGTGTTAGCGGATAATGATAGTGAATTGGTTACCATTGGAAGGAGCAATCGTGACAAAGGCACTGGTGGCTTATTTCAGCCCGACTGGAACTACGAAAAAGGTCGCGGAGCGCTTGGCTGGCGCCATCGGCGCCGACCTGTTTGAGATTGAGGCGACGCCGCATTATACAAGCGGCGACCTTGACTGGCGCAACAAGCGCAGTCGCAGCTCGCTGGAGATGGAAGATACGTCCTCGCGTCCCCCAATCGCGGGAACCGTCGACAAGATGGATGCCTACGATGTGGTCTTCGTTGGCTTCCCCATCTGGTGGTACCGCGAGCCCAGCATCATTGACACGTTCATCGAAGCGTATGACTTCTCAGGTAAGACGGTGGTGCCGTTTGCCACGTCGGGAGGAAGCGGTATCGGCAATTCTGGGCGCAACCTGCAGGCGCTTGCCCCCGAAGCAAAGGTCGAGAAGGGCGAGCGATTCTCGTCAAACGTTGCAGCGGGAGAGCTCTCTGCATGGGCAGGCCGTTGGCTATAAGGGAGAGAAGGTTCGGGAGGTCCCTCTAGGCAGGAAGGTTGTATCCCCATGGTCATCTATCGGGACATGTATTATCCTGCGGCAAACGCCAAGCGAAGGCTGCATATCTATCTTCCGCCCAACTATGACGAGAGTGATGAGCGCTACCCCGTCATGTACCTGTTTGACGGGCACAACCTTTTCTTTGACGACCTTGCAACCTATGGGAAGAGCTGGGGATTAGCGGACTTCCTCGACCAGTGGGAGAAGCCCCTCATTGTGGTGGGCATGGAGTGCAGTCACGAGGGCACGGACCGGCTGGACGAGTACTGCCCCTATCCTATGCAGGTCGTGGGTCACGACGTCAATCCCAAAGGTGAGCTGACCTTCCGCTGGATACTTCACGACGTGAAGCCGTGGGTCGATGGTAACTTGAGGACGTGGCCGCATCGCGAGGCAACGGGGATTGCCGGCTCAAGCATGGGCGGCATCATGAGCCTCTATGGCGTCATCGCGCACAACGATGTCTTTAGTAAGGCTGCATGTCTCGCCACATTTGCACGACGTTGCGAGCGCTTCATCCTGCGTGACCTGCGCCGGCATGGCATTGCCGAAGACACGCGCGTCTACCTCTCGTGGGGTGAGGACGAGAAGGGACGCGTGCGCAGGGGAGCAGACCCCGCGACAGAATCGCCCGAAGCCAAATCAACCTCCCGCATCACGACAGCGTTGGAACGCTACGGCGCCCGTACACACACCTTCTTCCAAGAGGGCGGAAGACACAACGAGGCCAGCTGGGAGCTGCAGAACGAGCGGTGGCTACGGTTCCTCTGGTTGGACGAGTAGAAGAAAGGCGCGAGAAAGCCTCGCCATGCTCGCACTCTAACAGTTCTTAGAGTGCGAGCTCATACATGTCGAAATCCATGGTGCCGGTGTCTTCGTACCATATTTCCCAAGAGCAAACAAATGAAAAGCCTTCGGCGAGGTACATGCTCTTTGCGGAGAGGTTTGACGGCACAACGTCTAGGTGAATTGCCCGCTTGTCCCATGCACGAGCAAGGCGAATTGCCTCACGTACCAGTTCACGTCCGATGCCTTGCCCTCGTACGTCAGGGTGTACAGCAAGAAGATGAACGGAGCAGGCCTCCTCACCTGTTGCTTTGCTGGGCCAAGGTACTTCTGCATATTCCGGGTCATCGTGTGGCACTAATGCCATGGCAGCAACGGGCCTCTTGTCATCGGTGAAGAGGTACAGATCGCCATTTTCGATATGCTCGGCAATGACCTCTTTGCTGGGATAGACGCCAAGCGTCCAGAGCGGCGTGTATGGGTCAACTGCCTGGTGGTTGCAAACATCGACGTAGAACTGCCAGACGGAGTCGAGGTCAGCGTCATGGGAAACGATGACATGCCTAGTCACAGTGGGCCCTTCTCGAGGAGGTCTTCATGCTTCTGAACGATTGTACGTGAGATGCGACACTACTCCATCGTGGGAATCGTGCCAGGGGATGACCGGGTGTGCTTCTCCGCTACTTGTTTCCGCGCACTTTAGCCCAGAATTTGGTGGAGAGGCTCGCACGATGGGTGGTCCCGTTGCGGATGCC
>JAFWLX010000051.1 GCA_017510875.1 Atopobiaceae bacterium
AGGTGACAGGGGGACGGTTCTCTTGTCACCTGCCTGAAAAGGTGACAAGAGAACCGTCCCCCTGTCACCTGCCTGCAGCGGCTCCCTAACAGAGGTTCAGCTCAATTGGCGCAGGCCTTCCAAACAGGTAGCCTTGCATCATGTCACAGCCGGCGGCACGCAAGAAGTCACGTTGCGCAGGCGTCTCGACACCTTCTACCAGCGTGCGAATGCCCAACTTGCGCGCCATCTCGAGCACCGAGAGCAGAATCTTCTTTGACCGCTCGTTGGCCTCCATGTCGCGCAGGAACTCCATGTCAACCTTGAGCACATCAAAGTCGTAGTCCTTAAGCAGGTTGAGCGAGCTGTAGCCGCAGCCAAAGTCGTCCATCCACACCTCAAAACCGGCGGCACGAAAACGGTCCATCTCGTAACGCAGGTTAGAACCACCGTGCAGAGCGCTCTCGGTAATCTCGATCGAGAGCAGGCTGTGGTCGATACCCCACCGCTCGCACGCCTTGCAGATCAGATCCAACACATTGCAGAGTCCAAAGTCAAGGCGCGAGAGGTTGACACTTGCCGGAACCACAGGCAAGCCCTGCTCGCGACGCTGTGCAAGGTGCTGACAAACCTGCTCGACAACACAAAGGTCAAGCTTGTGAATAAGATGTGCTTCCTCAAGTGTGGGAATGAACACCGCTGGCGAGAGCAACCCTCTGTCAGGGTCGTCCCAACGCGCCAATGCCTCAAAGCCGCAAAGCTCTCCGGTTTGCGTGTTCATCACCGGCTGGGCAAAGGTGCGAATCCAACCGTCGTTCACGGCCCGCTCTGCATGATGGGCCACATAACGCCTGGTAAACAGGCGTTCTTTAAGATTATCGTCAAAGAGGTGATAGGCGACATCGTAGCGACCCTTGATGCTCTCGCAAGCAAGCTTAGCGCAATCGAGGGCTATGGCAGCCGAGCGCATCTGGCTATGAAGCTGGTAGATACCACACTTGACCTCGGGGGCAAACGATGCGCTAAACGCGCGCGTAGCAGAGTGAATTGCGGCGCACTTGCGCACGATGTCGGGCGAGTTGGTAAGCACGGCAAAGCGGTCAATAGAAAGGTGACACACCACGTCACCCTCAAAGGCGTCCCTTATCTGCTGAGCAAGGAAGAGCAGGAGCCTGTCGCCATCCTCATGCGAATACGTGCGGTTATACGATTTGAAATCATCGATGTCAAAGAAGAGCACCGCCAGGTTGCTCTGACCTTCCTGAAGGTTGTCGAGGGCGTACTGCAAAAGATCAAAGAATCGCTCAATGGTCAGCATGCCGGTAAACGCGTCCATGTACTTAAGCTGCTCATGCGAGATAAACTCGATATCCGACGTGTCAACGGTACCCCAGTCGTCCTTGGCATCTCCGGTGAGGAAGGCAGCTGGACAGTCAAGGTGGTTCATGTACGAGAGCAGGTCAAGCGCCGCATCGTTAACCAGCGAACGCATGGCCCGCTCACTCATGGCACCCACGCGCACAACCAGGGGCAGGCTTGGGATGCTTGGTACAACAAGGCTGTCTATGCGGTCAATCATTTTTTGCAGTACTTCCAGGAAGTCTGCACGAGAAAGGTCATCAAGACGAAGCAAAAGCGTGCTGGCATTGAGCGCGCGCATGTATCCCGCGTCGACACCACAGGAGATGGCAAGCTCTCTCAGCGCGACAAGCGCCTCTTCTCCAGCTTGTACGCCACCGGCCTCACACACCTCGTCATAGTTGGCCATACTCAAGACCGCCACCTGGCGCGGGGGAACAACCGCCATCATGTCCTCCTCTCACACTCCTGTTCAGTTTAACGAGATATAAGCAGCGCTGCCTCGAGCATGGTCGAGGATTCGCTCTGCGGAGCTGTTTGGGTTGCCTTTCACAGGCTGGACAGGGGTACCTACTGCTCGTCGGCAGGGAAGATCACGCCTGCCTCGCGGCGGATGGTGTTCTGGACGCGGCTCACCAGCAGGCTCTCGTCCAGCTGGCGGTAGCACTCGGCAAGGTCGTGCGCGTCCTGCTGCCGCTTGAACTCGCGGAACTCGCCCTCCCACATCACGGGCAGGCTCTGGTCATAGACCTGGGTGGTTCCGTCGTTGAAGTGCAGGGTGACGGGGCCGCACGCGTTGGCGCCGCCCTCGGTGGTGATGAAGCCGTCAATGCCCTGTATGGTGACGCCGTTGGCACCCCAGCTGTCCTTGGCGCACACGTTGGTGGCGGTGAAGCCGTCGTACTCCATCACCACGAGGCCGCTGGTGTCGATGCCGCGCTCTATGTTGGCGTGGTACCTGGCCGCCTTGGGCTCGCCGAACAAGCCGATGGTGTAGGTGAGGGTGTAGAGGCCTATGTCCATGATGGCCCCTCCCGCCTTGGCCGGGTCGAAGGCGGGCAGCACCTCGCCGGCGCGGAACGCGTCGTAGCGCGAGCTGTACTGGCTGTAGTTGACGCTGGCGGCCTTGATGGTGCCGATCCTGGCCAGAAGCTCGTCGCGCACAAGGCGGAAGTTGGGCTGGCGGGTGGTGACCACGGCCTCCCAGAGGAAGACGCCGTGCTCCTTGGCCAGCGCGGCCAGCCTGGCAGCCTCTCGCTCGTTGGAGGCAAGCGGCTTCTCGCACACGACGTCCTTACCCGCGAGGACGGCGGCCTCAGTGACCGCATAGTGCAGGAAGTTGGGCACGGCCACGTACACGGTGTCCACAAGAGGGTCAACAACCAGGTCGTGGTAGTCGTCGTAGCAGTTTGTTGCACCCAGCTGCTTGGCAAGCTCCCTCGTCTGCTCGGCACTCCTGGGAGTGCCCGCAATGGCGGAAACCTCAATGCCCCACGACGCCAGATTGGGACCAATCATACGAACGATCATGCCGGTTCCCACGATGCCAAGCTTCATTGCCGACCCCTTCCTTGATGGATGCTGCGCTAGTCCTCGCGGGCTTGCCAGAGAAGATGCAACATGTCAGGCCCGTGAAAAGTGGAAATGATTCTCTTCCAACATAACAGCATTACCACCAAAACGGGAGGTAGCGAAAGGTAAGGGGCAGGTGAAACGGGCGAAATGGGCGAAATACGAATGTGGATTGGGGGACTGTCCCTTTTTCCACGTTGGCGGAAAGACACTACGGAACGACACCTTCTCTTCGCCAACGTGGAAAAAGGGACAGTCCCCCAATCCACGTTCCCCAATCCACGTTGACTTTCTTTGTTCTATTTGTTATAGTGCAACTATAACAATTAAGGAGGTGACGCATGGTACTTGAGGTTGACTTCTCGTCCGACGAGCCTATCTACCAGCAAATACGTTCTCAGATAGTGCATGCGGTAGCTACGGGCGAGCTGTGCGCAGGCGACTCTCTTCCCAGCGTACGTTCGCTGGCAGCAGACCTTGGCGTTAACATGCACACCGTGAACAAGGCCTATGCGGTTCTGCGCGACGAGGGATACGTGGTCATGCGACGACGAAGCGGCGCTGTGATTGCCAACCGCTTAGAAGGCCTGTCTTCTGCGGCACAGACCCAAGAGCGCGAGCGCCTGGCTCAGACGTTGTATCGTCTTGCCCTTGAGCATAAGGCCCAAGGTGGATCGTTTGACTCGTTTGTCCAGCTGGCCACAAGCCAGGCTGCTGCGGTCTACACCCAATCTTCCTCAGAATAAGTCAGCCCTCAGAAAGGGGGTATACGATGAATCCGACCGTACTGATGCTCTTTTTCCAGATGATTCTTTTGGATGTCCTGCTCATAGCGACTCCGTGGCTGATGCCCCAAACAGAATGCTTTGCCGTCACCGTTCCGCAAGGTGCCCGCAACACACCCCCACTGTGCGACTATCAGCGTGCCTATGCCCTGCGTATGGGCCTAGTCTCGCTGCTCTGCATACTCGCATGGCCGCTGCTGCTTGCGATGCTAAAGGTTGACATGACAACCAACCAAGGATCCAGCCTATTGGCGGCAATCGTAAGCATCACCATGCTCATTCCCATAGTCGCATCGTTTGCTCTGATGCTGCACTACCGCCGCTTGGTGCAGGGAGAGAAGGCAAAGCAAGGCTGGCATGCCGAGCATACGCGCTCCGCCGCCTTTGTGGGGCCAGAGGACTTTCCCCAACCCATCTCGTTTGCGTGGAACCTGCTCTACATCCCTTTGATAGTGGCCATGACCGTCTTTGCGCTTGTCAACTACCATCGCTTTCCAAACATGCTGCCCATGCACATCAACCTTGACGGCAACGTGGTTGACTATGCGCCCAAGAGTTGGGGAACAGTTTTGTTTCCCGTTTACACGTCAGTGTTTTTGAGCCTCGTGTTTGCGGGAGCCCACTGGATGATCCTAAACTCCAAACGACCCATTGACCCCAATGCACCAGCAAGCTCGGCGCTGGCATACGGACGCTTTGCCCGTATGATGAGCCAGCTCTTGGTTGTTGGCGGGCTAACATGCGTCACGTTTGTAGGCGTGGTCTACTACGCAAGCGCGCTGGGAGCCATCCCGCTTTCAACTGCGGCGCTTGTGCTGTCCATTGGTGTGATGGCCTTCGTCGTTGTCATAGCGATCATGTCACTGAGGCTGGGACAGGCGGGCGCCCGCGTGTGCGTGGCTCCCCAAGGGATGGACATGGCACGTGATGACGACGCACACTGGCTGCTTGGCACGTTCTACTACAACCGCGACGACCCGAGCCTCTTTGTTCCCAAGCGTTTTGGCATTGGCTGGACGTTCAACATGGGCAGCAAGGCCGCATGGATTGCCTTTGTGGCACTCATACTCCTTGCGGTAGGTTTTAGCTGGGCTTCTTCGGCCCTGATGTCCTGATTGAAACAATAGGAGGCTGTAACAGAAGGGGGCTCGGGCGCGCCGTCCCTCAGGGTCCGGCTGGACGGCTGCCTTTGGGACTCCGGCTTCGGCTCACGCTCCGCCCTTACGGCGCGGCAGCTGCGGACTTTTGTACGAACCCTTCGGGTCTTGACATGCCACTGGCATGTCAAGCAGACAGTCCTCGC
>JAFWLX010000052.1 GCA_017510875.1 Atopobiaceae bacterium
CACATGGTGCCTGTCCCCAAGTGTCACATCGGCGGGATCGCGGACACATACCAGTACTTTCGCTGCTATCCTTGGCTCATGCCGTTTTGAAAGGAGTCCCCATGGCTGTCAGCTCGTATAAGGCAAAGCAGATGATCGTAATGCGCCGCGACCTAAAGATGCGCAAGGGCAAGATTGCCGCACAGGCAGGACACGCCTGCGTCGAGGCCGTGCTCATGGCGCTTGCGCGCGAGGGACGCCTTGACCAGGTACGCGTAACCAGCAATGGCAACTGGGTCTACCTCGACGAGGGCAACATGGCCCCCACTCCCCTTGCCGACTGGTTTGATGCCGGCGTAGCCAAGGTCTGCGTGTACGTTGATAGCGAGGAGGAGCTGCTTGACCTGTATGCCCGGGGCCGCGAGCAGGGCTTCATATGTGCGCTGGTACGCGATGCCGGTCTCACCGAGTTTCATGGCGACAGCACCTTTACCTGTCTGGCCTTTGAGCCGCTGCGTGCCAGCCAGATTGATCCCCTTACAGGTGATTTGCCCCTGTACTAAACGCCCATCGGACACCCTGTAGATACTTTGTATAAAGACAGGCTTCCTAGAATCGACCCGAAGCCAAGCAAAACGTGGGAAAACGTAACGATTCAGTTCGATTCTAGGAAGCCCGGTTTACTACCCCAGCACTTCGGCGGCAATACGGGCGCTCTCGTTGGCGTCTTTGGCGTAAAAATCGGCACCAACCATGCGTGCGTACTCGGGATTAAGCACAGCTCCGCCCACCATCACCTTGCACCAAGGGGCCTGATCGCGCAGCAGCGCGATGGTCTCGGCCATCGCGGGTACGGTTGTGGTCATGAGCGCCGAGAGCCCAGCAAGCTGTATGTGCCTCTCTACCACAACGTCCACAAATGCTTGTGGGTCAACATCACGACCAAGATCAATCACGTTGTAGCCATAATTCTCCAGCAGCATGCGTACGATGTTCTTACCAATGTCGTGAATATCGCCCTTTACCGTGGCCAGCGCAATGGCGCCCTTACTGGGAACGTCGTTTGCCGACCCATCGCTTCGTAGGGCCGAGAAGCCCTCCTTGGCCGCCTCGGCCGAAGCCATCAACTGAGGAAGGAAGAACGTACCCTTCTCAAAACGGCTACCTACCTCGTCAAGCGCAGGGATAAGCACCTTGTTTATCACGTACATGGCGTCGTGCGTGTTGTCAGGGTCGTCGAGGATGAGCCTCACGGCATCAGCCACCGGACCCTTGCGCCCAGCAAGCACAAGACTGCGCACGCGGTCCTCTGGTGAGGCAAGCACGTCCTCCTTTTGTGCAGAGGCCGCCTGAGCATCGGTGCCAGAGCTTGCTGGACGTCCGCCCTCTGGCTTGGCATCGCTGCGTTGCGCATATGCCGCCACGTAGGCCTGAGCCCTCTCGTCCTCGCCCGAAAGCACCCGCCACGAGTTCACCACGTCCATAAGTCGCTCGCTCATGGGGTTCACAATGGCCAAATCGGTCCCTGCCCCAAAGGCAGCCGCAAGGAAGGTGGCGTTGATCAACGGACGGAACGGCAGGCCAAAGCTCACGTTTGACACGCCCAAAACGCAGCGCACGTCTGGAAGCTCGCGCTTGACCAGCCGCACGGCCTCAAGAATGGCCCGCGGCGCACTCTGGTCGGTTGACGCCGCCATGGCAAGGCAGTCGATGATTACATCCTGCCGGGCAATGCCCAACCTGTCGCAGGCATCAACAATGCGCCGTGCCACGGCAAGCCTGCCTTCTGCCGTAGTGGGAATGCCCTGCTCGTCAAGCGCAAGACCCACAACGGCACATCCATAGTGCTTGGCAATGGGCAGAACCGCCTCAAGGGACTCCCGTTTGCCGTTGGTTGAATTGATGATGGGCTTTCCGGGATAGGTGCGCACCGCCGCCTCGATGACCTCGGGGTCTGACGAGTCGATCTGCAACGGTAGCGTAGTCACACCCTGCAGCTCGCTCACCAGACGAACCAGTGTGGCGCGCTCGTCAATCTCGGGCAGGCCAGCATTGACGTCAAGAATCTGCGCACCCGCGTTTGTTTGGCTTATGGCCTCGCCCATCACATAGTCGTGATTGCCAGAACGCAGGGCTTCTTTCATAAGACGCTTGCCCGTGGGATTGATACGTTCGCCAATAATACCCACATGACCTGCGGGCATTGCGGTCATCTGCTGTGCGCTGGTCACGCAGAAGTCTTGGCTGATCGAGCGCGGCACAACCTGGCGACCTTCAAGCAGGGCCTTCTCGCCAGCAATGAAGGCCGGCGAGGTTCCGCAACAGCCGCCCAACACCGTAACACCAGCGTCAACCATGGTGGCAACCGCCGCACAGTACTCGTCGGGACCAACGGAGTACAGCGTACGCCCGTCCTCTACATGGGGAAGCCCCGCATTTGCCTGCACCATAATTGGGCAACTGGCCCAAGGCAGCATACGCTTGATGAGAGGGGCCACGTCCGAGGGACCAAGAGAGCAGTTGATGCCCACCACGTCGGCACCAAGCGCGCTAAGCGTGACAGCTGCAACCTCTGGCGTGGTGCCAAGGAATGTTCGTCCGTCCTCATCAAAAGTCATAGTGGCAAAGATGGGCAGGTCCGAGTTCTCTTTGGCTGCCAGAACGGCAGTCTTGGCCTCCATCAGGTCTGCCATGGTCTCGATAACAAACATGTCTGCCCCTGCGGCATCTGCGGCGCGCACCTGCTCGGCAAAGAGCTCGTAAGCCTCATCAAACGAGAGGGTGCCCATGGGTTGCAGCAGCGCTCCGCTAGGCCCAATATCGGCCGCTACATAACGTGCACCCGACGCCCGCGCACATGCGATGGCGGCTTGGAATATCTCATCCACACTGGCAGCTTTTCCCAGCTTGCTACGGTTGGCACCAAAGGTGTTAGTGGTTACCACCTCGGAACCCACCGCAACGTAGGCGGCGTGTATTTGGGTGATCTGCTCCGGTTCTGCAAGGCACAGCAGCTCGGGAATCTCGCCTGCCGCAAGGCCGCGCGCCTGCAGTTGCGTACCCATGGCACCGTCAAAGAGCAGAAAGTCCTCGCCGCGCAGCACGCGCGCAAGGTGCTCGTCGGCTATGCGTAGGTCACGCGTGGCCGTGTGACCAAGGGGCGTAACGGCAGCAACAGGCTCGCTGGCCTGGGCGGAGCTACCGACGGTGCAGCCAGAGTTTGATGTGTTAGCCACGGCAGGTCCTTCCTGTTTGGCGAATGGTACAGAAATCATACAGCGAGCAGATGGAGCATGACGACTCAAGACCAGGCTGCGGCGTTGGATGAACGCCCACTATGGCGGTCACGCTCTTGGTGGGGACCATAAGATCTGACGGCGTAAGCGTGATGCCTAGCTGACGGGTTGCATCAAGAGCGGCCAGCAAATCCCGCTGGGTAAAGAGCGGCAGGTCGCCGTAGCCGGGCGAGAAACGCCAACTGGTGAAGGCTCCTTTCTGGGCGGCGTAGGCACGCACATGTGCGTTAGCCGCATCTGCTGCACGCTCCACGAGCGCCGTTGACGCGGCGTCAAACACCACCTGCCCCAAGGGGTCGGTGAGCGAGAGTCGCCTGAGCTCACGGTCAATATCGGCACCTAACGTCACGGCAAAGAGCACGACCTCGCTCGCTGTATCAAGGTGCGCGCAGATGTCGTGCCCGATAAGGCATAGGGTACAGCCCTCAAGCTCAATGGCCTTCTCGTCGTGTCGGTGCACGTAAAAGGCCGCTAGGGTGCCACGCGGTTTTGCCAGAGTCAGGCACCGTACAACAGCCGCATCTATGCGACGGGCCAGCTGGCCGTCAAAGCTCTGGCCGTGGTAACCAAGGTAGCGCAGCACGTCATCTGTGCTCACGCCCTTGATGCGGTAGCTCTCGCGCGCTATGCGAAGTGTGGATGCCACGCTAGCCTAGGCGGATAGATACCCACAGGCCACCAAGGCGTCGTGGGTAATCTTGCCAATCTGAGAGTTGTTCATGCTATAGATGTGGATGCCATCAACGCCGTTTGCGGCGAGGTCAACAATCTGCTCGCAGGCATAGTCAATGCCAGCCGCACGTTGCGCATCTGTATCGTCGCCAGCGGCAACCAAACGCCTAACCACACTTGCAGGAATTGACGCGCCGCAGTTAAAGGCCATGCGCTGCAACTGATTTACGCTGGTAAAAGGCATAATACCGCACACTATGGGCACCTCTATGTGCTTGCGGACGCACAGGTCGCGAAAACGGTAGAAGTCATCGTTGTTGAAGAAGAGCTGGGTCACCAAGAAGTCTGCCCCGCTGTCCACCTTCTTCTTAAGGTTATCAAGGTCGTTACGTGGATCCTCACACTCCACGTGTCCCTCGGGATAGCAGGCAGCTCCCACGCACAGGTTTGATTGCTTGAGGTAGGGAATGAGGTCAGAGGCGTAGGTAAAGTCGATGGGGTCTCTGCCGGGAGCACGGTCACCGCGCAACGCAAGGACGTTCTCGACACCAGCCGACTGCAGCTTAGCAACATAGGCGTCAACATCGCTGCGCGAGGATCCCAAGCAGGTGAGGTGGGCAAGCGCCGTGGTGCCCGTGTTTGTCTCGATGCGCTGGCTTATGTCGGCAGTACGCTCGGAGTTTCCCGACCCACCAGCCGAGAAGGTCACGCTGATCCAGTCGGGATGGTTCTCGCTAAGCTCGATGGCAATTTTCTCGGCCTGGTCTACAGAGAAGTCGCCTTTGGGAGGAAAAATCTCAAACGAAAAGGACTGACGACGTACCAGGATGTCAATGATTCTCATGCTGATGCTCCTTATGCTGCCCGTCCCTACAGGATAGTAAAACAACCAAAGCAAAGGGAGTGGCCGTTCAATGATTCGGCAGAAGAAGCCGTTATTTGCTCATGTGAAAGCTTGGTGCGCCGACCCACAAGCATAGGGTAACGGACCGGGCTTCCTAGAATCGACCTGAGTCGACGTGTTATCCCACGTTTTGTTCGGATTCAGGTCGATTCTAGGAAGCCCGTCCCTATACATCTTTCTCGATGTGCGTATTTAGTTGAGCAAACGTGAACACTTAATGGAGTTATCAACATCTCTTTGGACGTGACTTTCTTTGAGCCTATGCATCTATCTGCAAATTGTTGAAAACTATCTGATTGCGAACAACCTAAACCGTAGTTTCGCGCAACATCGCTTTCAGACAATCCATCTATGCCGATTTTTCTAGGACATAGAACAGCCGAGCTCATTCTCGACAAGCATTTCGATGAACCTCTTCAAACAGTTGAGGACCAGTCGCTCGATCACTGCTGGTCAAGCCAACTGGATCTCTCACAGCTTGATCTCACGCCATTGACTGATATACCGCTTCCATTTGATGTGCTTGTCACTAATCCAAACTCGCTCACAAAATGGAGCGGTGTGCGCTGTCACCTCTGTTCGCCCAATCTTCCCTATGCCTCTTTTCTCGAGATTACCCCAGACATATATGTTTCATCGCCGGCTTTTTGTCTCATACAGCGTGCAAGGGAGCTCACCTTAGCTCAAACCATTGCTCTAGCCTCACGCTTTTGTGGCAATTATGCACTTGACAAAACCGAACCTTCTGGCATTAGACAGAGGCAACCGCTCACAACACCAGAAGAGTTGCTGTCATATACCAACCACTGCAAAGGAATCAAGGGGGTTAAACGAGCCCGAAGAGCAGCGTCTCTCGCTTTCCCAAATTCAGCTTCTCCAATGGAAACCATTTCGATGCTAGTTTATTGTCTCCCCACAAGGCTCTACGGTCTGGGACTCAGTACGCCAGCCATGAATTACGAACAAACCCTATCGCCAAAGGCAAAGCGGCTTATTGGCACAGACTTCATCAGAATCGATCTTTACTGGAGACAGCATCGTTTTGGGCTGGAATACCAGGGAAGGTATTCACACACTTCTGATACAGACATTGCCAATGACATCGCACGGCAACTTGCCGCGAAGGCTATGGGAATAGACCTTCAAATGCTGACAATAGAGCAGCTTCGCAATCCATATCAACGGCTGGCCATCGCACAAACAATTGCCACGCACACAGGAGAGGGTCTACCCGCAACGAAACACATTCTTGGAGCCAATCAACGCCTCATAGAAGAGCTACTACTGCCCCTGGGTTCCTAGAATCTACCTGAGCCGACACGTTATCCCACGTTTTGCTCGGATTCAGATCGATTCTAGGATGCTCGCCTTGAGAGCATGTAGAGTGGGCGGGTGTCGCCCATGATGAAGCAATGGTCTTCCTTGGGCATCGCGGGTTAAACGCGGCTTTGTAGATATCCGACTTATCGCATTCATAGGGAGCCCCGACCATTATCTATCGTACTTGCATTGGGCTATACGTGCATGCGTGCTAGATTGTCGTAGCAACCCTCAATCCGCCGAGCTGACAGGCGCACCGCGGTGTTGGCGCCCATGTGAGTTTCGTCTATACGCAGGAACGCGAAGCGCCCCCATGCGAGAAACGGTCTCAAAGGTCGCCGCTCTAGCTGAATCGCTAGTGTAACTAGTGAAATACTAGTCGGGGGTTGCAAAAAAGGCGCACCCCTAATTCAGGTCCGGTCAAACTTTATGCTTTTGTTTGCAAAGAGCTTTCTTTTGCGCGCTTGTTGTCCTTGTTAGCTCGCGCGCGTGGCAAACTAAGGGCATGAACAAAGACGCCAACAACACCTTCAGCCTCCTTAGGAGTCTTGTTGCCGTTGTCCTTGCCCTGGCCATTGGCTTTGTAGCGGGCACCGTCAACGGACAGGGCCTGCTTGTGGGCGGTGAGGGAAGCCAAGGCGGCAAGGCGGGCATCAGCGCGTCTGCGGGAGAGGCTACTAGCCAGCAGCCCGAGGACACGGTCGCCCAGCCCCAGCTGTCAGAAGACCCAGTTGAAACAGACACTTTTGCAGACGCCGGTATCGACGTCAGCGCTACTGGTACCTCCTCTGTTGCGCCTACGCGCGGGCCCACCGTTGAGGAGGGTGGCTGGTACACCTCCAAGGAGGAGGTAGCCCTCTACATCCATACCTACGGCCACTTGCCGGGCAACTTCATCAGCAAGACCAAGGCGCGCAAGAAAGGCTGGGTTGCAAGCAAAGGAAACTTGGACAAGGTCTGCCCCGGCATGAGCATTGGCGGCAGCGTCTACTACAATAACGAGGGCAAGTTGCCCTACAAGAAAGGCCGCACATGGACCGAGTGCGACATCAACTATCACGGCGGCTATCGCGATGCCGAGCGCATCGTCTTTTCAAACGACGGTCTTATCTACTACACCCCCGATCACTATAAAACCTTTGAACAGCTCTATTAGCAGCTGCACGGAAGGGCGGCCTACATGGACAACAAGCCAAAAATGCGTGACATCTACGAGGTGCCCATTGACGAGCGCGACCTGCTTGACATGAATACCATTCACGACTATCTGCGCGTGACGCTTGGGTTACCCGAGTATTATGGTAAAAACCTTGATGCCCTGCAGGATTGCCTTGGCGACATAGACACGCCAACGCGCCTCTATGTGATGCGTGATGCCTCCGCCGATCCCGCATCCGAATACGCCCAAGAGATGGATAAGCTCTGTCTGGTGCTGTTGCAGGCAGCTCGTGAGAACGAGATGCTCTCGGTATCAATCAACACCGTGCGTTGGCCGGACTAGGCAATCATGGCACGCAGCAAGCTCATCAAGGACACAACGCGTGAGGAGCGCATGCGCATAGTGGCCGAGGGATTGGACTGGTGCGGCGACTCAAGCTGCGAGACCTGCAGCGGATGCAGCTTGGGCGTAGGTGCCCTAGAGAAGATGTACCAGCCTTATATTGACGGCAAGCTTGAGCTGGCCGAGATAAACATGCTGCACGCAGCCACCAGGTTTACGCACGGGTAGGTTGCCTTACGCCGGGACAAAGGCGATGCGATGGACAACCACTAGGCTAAGTCCGTGTTCGGATGGCTTGTCCAGTGGCATCCGGCTCAATCCAGTATGCATCAAGACCCGATTAGTTCTAACAAAAAGGGTCCCGTTATTGCCATGCTGTTAGGGGCGCGACGCTGCACTAACACTTATACAAATCTCGCCTGCGTACAGAAACGCCAAGCCTCTCCGTACGAAAACTACCTAGCTGAAGCCGAGGGCAAGGGTTGTCACCCTGGCTAGCATATAGACTGCAGCATTCCTCTGACACACACCGAGCACATACCGTACCCGTATACTAATGACGAATATGACACGTTCGAACAACTATCCGTCTCATTCACCAAGAGGGGAAGCGCATGGGCGAGAAGAAGGCGCCGCAGGACACCTGCGTGCTTGTTACCGGAGGATGCGGGTTTATTGGAAGCCACACAGTGGTCTGCCTGCTTGAACAGGGCTACCAGGTTGTCATTGTCGACGATCTGTCCAACTCCAGCGAGAAGGTGCTTGATCGCATTGACCAGATTGTGGGAGCCGAGGCAGCAGAACGCCTGTCGTTCTACCGCGCCGATGTGGCCGACCGCGAGGCGCTCGACGTCATCTTTGACGAGAACGACGTTGACGCCGTCATCCACTTTGCGGGGTACAAGGCCGTAGGCGAGAGCGTGCAAAAGCCTATCGAGTACTACTCCAACAACATTGGCAACACGCTGGTGCTGGTAGATGCCATGCGCAATCATGGCTGCAAGTCCATCATCTTCTCTAGCTCGGCTACCGTCTACGGCGATCCGGACGCGCTTCCCCTTACCGAGTCCTCTCCCAAGAAGCCCGCAACCAACCCCTACGGCTGGACCAAATGGATGATTGAGGAGATTCTGGCTGGTCTGTACACGGCTGACCCCGAATGGAACGTGGTGCTCCTGCGCTACTTCAACCCCATTGGCGCGCACCCGTCGGGCCTCATGGGCGAGGATCCCAAGGGTATCCCCAACAACTTGCTGCCCTACGTGGCCCAGGTGGCGGTAGGCCGTCGCGACGCCGTGCATGTGTTTGGCAACGACTACGACACCCCCGATGGCACCGGAGTCCGCGACTACATCCACGTGATGGATCTAGCAACAGGCCACGTGGCGGCACTGGCATGGATGGCCGGTCGCACGGGCGTGGAGGTATTCAACCTAGGCACCGGCAACGGCACCAGCGTACTCGAGATAATAAGCGCCTTCTCTAAGGCTTGCGGGCGCGAGCTTCCCTACGTCATTGAGCCCCGCCGCGCCGGCGACGTCACGGCCAACTACGCCGACTGCACCAAGGCGCGCAAGATGCTTGGCTGGGAGGCACGCTATGACATAGCCGACATGTGCCGTGATGGTTGGAACTGGCAGTCCCACAATCCCAACGGCTACGAGGGCTAACTATGGCAACTGATGGCGGAGCGGCCTTTGCCGCATATCTTGAACAAAAGAAACCACAGGTAGAGGACTTCTTGGCTCGGTTTACCCCTCGTCCCGAGGATGGGACGGCACACGTGGCAGCCGACCTTACCCGCTACCTGTACGAGCCGCTTGCTCGCTTTACCAGCGGGGGCGGCAAGCGTACGAGGCCTGTTCTGTGCCTGCTTGGCTCACAGGCGGTAGGTACCGACCCCATATGCGCGCTTTCGACGGCAGCGGCGCTCGAGTACTTTCAGAGCTCGGCCCTCATCCATGATGACATTGCCGACAAAAGCGAGCTGCGCCGAGGCGTGCCCTGCCTGCACATGCAAGAAGGCATAGGCATTGGCATCAACGTAGGCGACTTAGCCCTGGTAAACGTGCATGCCGGCCTTTTGGCCGACACCTCACTTGAGAACGAGACCTGTCTGCGCCTGCTCTGCGAGCTAGCCTACATGCAGCAGCGCACGCTTGAGGGCCAGGCGCTTGACCTGGGCTGGGTGCGCGACGGCCGCTGGGACGTCACGGTTGACGACTACCTCTTTATGGCAAGCCACAAGACCGCCTACTATACGGCAGCCACACCACTTGCGTGCGGAGCCATCTGCGGGAATGGTGACGACGCGCAGATAGAGGCGCTGTTCTCATTTGGGCTTGACGCGGGTCTTGCCTTTCAGCTGCAGGACGACCTGCTCAACCTGGTGGGCGACCCAGCAAAGCAGGGCAAGGACTACCGCTCTGACATCACCGAGGGCAAGCGCACGCTCTTGGCCGTGTGGGCGCTCGAGCACCTACAGGCTGACAAGCGCGACGAGCTGCAGAGGCTTCTTACCAGCGGCACCACCAACCAGGACGAGCTGGCACGCGCCGTGGCGCTTATCGACGAGGCGGGCGGCATCGAGCATGTGCGCACCTATGCGCACGAGCTGTCCGAGCGTGCGAAGGCGCACCTTGATGGTGTAGAGATTGACTCACAGGCTCGCACTGTGCTCGATTCTATGGCAGACTTCTTTGTAGAGCGCCTGGGCTAAGCGGCGCGCGTGAACGGGGAGGAACATGGAGCCAATTAGGGAAGGCGCCGTGGGCGCAGCAGTTGAGGACATTCAGGCACGGCTTGACGCGCTTGGCTATGTGGCAGATGAGGCAGAACGCGCTGCCCAGACCTTTGGTCCTTCGACTGCTACAGCGGTGGCTCGCTTTAGGTTGGAGCACGACCTGCCTCTTGGCTCCGAAGTTGACACCAACACCTGGTCAACCTTGGTGGACGAGGGCTACTGCATGGGCGACCGCACCCTGTACCTGCGACTTCCCAACTTTCACGGAGCTGACGTACGTCAGCTGCAAAAGTGTCTGAACATACTGGGCTTTTCGTGCGGCGAGGCGGATGGCTATTACGGCGTGCACACCGAGGCTGCCGTGAAGCAGTTCCAGGAGAGCCAAGGTCAGCTCGCCGACGGCATGGCCTTTCCCGACACCTTTGATGCCATCGACCGGCTGCACCACGTGTGGGGCGGCAAGCCCGCGGCAGGGCCTCACCCCATGGGCGGCATGGGCTTTGCCCGCGCGGCCGAGGTGCTTGAGCGCATGCAGATCTCGTTGGCTGCCGAGGATCCCATCTCGCGCAACATTGCCGGACGCATCTGGAACCTCTCGTCGGCAACCACCGAGCACAGCGGCCTTGACCTGATAATGGATGCCGAGAACACACGCGCAGGCGACCAGCTGGTGCTGATACTTGCCAGCAACCCCCTGCCCAGCGGCCAGAAGATGCCCAACCTCATGACCGATGACATGGACACCCTCCCCCAACGCATCCACACGGCTTTTGAGAGCTCGCGACGCACCCCACCGCTGGTACGGCTTGAGATGCCGCTGGGGTCAAACTACGACGGAACCTTTACCACAGGGGACGCACAGACCTTGGCAGTCGTGCTGCTTGATGCCATCTGCATGGCGTTTGAGTAACGACGGCAGGTAGAACACCTTCCGGAATACGTGTTCCAAAAAAAGGACCAAAGAAGAAGGTCAGAGGCTTTACCACCTCTGACCTGCTCTTACTCTGGCTGGAGCACTAGGATTCGAACCTAGGTTGGCGGCACCAAAAACCGCAGTCCTAACCACTGGACGATGCTCCAGTGCATCACTGCGCTGGGATTCCGGCACAGAGTGTGATAAGTGTACACCACTCGGGGACTATGGGCAACGCAGGGATTCTTACGTTGGACCAGAATCAGTTGGTGAGTTACCTTCCACGGGCCGGCCAGCATGCGACCCTCGGAGCTCCTTCTGAGGCTGCTCCGCCCGTCGGCGCGGCGGGAGCGAGCGTGACATGCCAGTGGCATGTCACGGCCCGAAGGGCTCGTGCAAAACGCGTCAGCGAGCGAGTTCCGCAGCTGCCGCACCGTAAGGGCGGAGCGTGAGCCGAAGCGGAGCCCCGAGGGTCGCATGCTGGCCGACCCGTGGAAGGCAATGTTGTTGGAACACCCTCGTTGGCTCCAAAAGATGTTGTTTATACCCATTCGCGCTGTGAGCTTATCCTGCAAACGCGAACGGTCTTTACCCGGCTCCCAACGGTGCGATATGATGGAACTTGCCAATCTGGCATCAACTACGGGATATCCGATCCTGTCTGGAGGCTCAAATGCCAATGACCGCGATTGTCCTTGCCGCAGGCGAGGGTACGCGCATGAAGTCCCGTCACCCCAAAGTTGCTCATAAGTTGCTTGACAGACCGCTTGTATGGTGGCCGGTCAATGCCGCCCGTAAGGCTGGCGCCGACCGCATCGTAGTAGTGGTTGGCCATGGGGCAGACGAGGTTCGTGCCATTTTTGCAAACGACTCCGACGTCGAGTGCGTGGAACAGACCAAACGCCTCGGTACCGGCCACGCCATGATGAGCGTGCGCGATGCTCTAGGCGACTTTGAGGGCCCCACCGTTGTCCTTTATGGCGATACGCCGCTCATGCGCGCCGAGACCATCGCCAATCTTGTGGAGCACACCAAGAGCGGACACTATGCCTGCACCGTGCTCACCATGAGCCCGTCTGACCCCACAGGCTACGGTCGCATCAAGCGCGATACAAACGGCGAGGTACTTGCCATCATCGAGCACAAAGACTGCACGCCCGAAGAGCAGGCCACGCTTACCGAGTGCAACTCGGGCATCTACTGCTTCTGCGGACGTCGCCTCTCGGAGAACATCGACAAGATCGATAACAACAACGCCCAAGGCGAGTACTATCTCACCGACATGGTAGGCATCTACCGCGAGATGGGCGAGCCCGTCTCTGCCCTGCTTGCCACTGACGACTCAGAGCTTCTGGGCGTCAATTCTCGCATTCAGCTGGCTCAGGTCACCAAGATCATGCAGCGTCGCATTAACGAGGAGCTCATGGCCAGCGGCGTAACCATGCTCGACCCCGATCAGGTGTGGGTAGGCGCCGAGGTGAGCGTTGGCCAGGACAGCGAGCTGCTGCCGCAGACCATGCTGTGGGGCAACACCCACATTGGACGTGACTGCATCATTGGTCCCAACACGCGCCTAACCGACACGAGCGTGGCGGACGGCGCAAGCGTAGAAGAGACCGTAGCCCTGCAGACCATCATCGAGGCAAACGTTACGGTTGGTCCACGCGCGTATCTGCGGCCCGGCGCTCATCTGCTTGAGGGGTCCCATGTGGGCACCCACGTTGAAATCAAGAACTCCACCATTGGCCGCGGCTCTAAGGTGCCGCATCTCTCCTACATTGGTGACACCACCATGGGAGAAGGCGTAAACATTGGCGCCGGGTCCATTACCTGCAACTATGATGGCGTCTTCAAGCATCACACCACCATTGGCGACAACGTGTTTGTTGGCTCTGACACCATGATGGTTGCTCCTGTCACGCTGGGAGACGGTGCGTTGGTAGGTGCGTCCAGCTGCATCACGAGCGATGTGCCCGCAGGCGCACTGGCCGTAGAACGCAGCGAGCAGGTTGTACTCAAGGGATATGCCGTTGCACGAATGGAACGACTGAAGCAAATCAAGGCGCAGGGTAAGAGAGAGCAGGCATAGATGTATAGCGATCTGAGCAAGCCACTCAACGTAGAGAAGAACATCAAGCTCTACACCGGCACGGGCAACCACGCGCTGGCCCGCAAGGTTGCCGACAACCTTGGCCTCGAGATCAGTGGCCTCGAGCTGTCCAAGTTTGCCAACGGCGAGGTGTACGCCCGCTTTGACGAGTCGGTGCGCGGTGACGAGGTGTTCATCATCCAGTCCATCGCCGGCAAGAACGTGAACGACCTGCTGATGGAGCTACTCATTGCCACCGACGCGGCCAAGCGCGCAAGCGCGGCGAGCGTGACGGCCGTCATCCCCCACTACGCCTACGCCCGCCAGGACCGCAAGGCCGCCTCGCGCGAGCCCATCACCGCGCGCCTGGTTGCCAACCTGCTCGAGACCGCCGGCGTCGACCGCCTGATCACGCTCGACCTGCACCAGAGCCAGATCCAGGGCTTCTTTGACATCCCCGTCACGCACCTCACGGCGCTCTACCTCTTTGGCGACTACTTCAAGCAGAAGAACTTCGACTGGGAGAACACCGTGGTGGTCTCGCCGGACGCAGGGCGCGCCAAGCACGCCAAGAAGCTGGCGGACTACCTGGGCTGCTCGCTCGCCATCGCGCACAAGGGCCGTCCGCGCCACAACGTGGCCGAGGTAATGTCGCTCATCGGCGACATCAAGAACAAGACCTGCATCATCAACGACGACATGATCGACACGGCAGGCACGTTGGTGGGCTCGATGAACGAGCTCAAGCGCCAGGGCGCAGGAGACATCTACGTGTGCGCCACGCATGGGATCTTCTCGGGCCCGGCCATCACGCGCCTGCAGCAGGCACCCATCAAGGAGTGCGTTGTCACCGACGCCATCCCCTGCTTCATGGCCGACCGCCCCGGCTCGAAGATCAAGACCATCACCATTGCCGACGAGCTTGCCGAGGCCATCCACCACGTGTACGTGAACGAGCCCACCACCGCCATCTTTGGTGGCGACCTCAACCTGTAGCGCAGAGCCAAAAGAAGGGGCCTCGGGGGACGCCGCACCCACGGACCGGCCGGGCGGCAACCCTCGAGGCTCCGCTTCGGCTAAGCGCTCCGCCCTTACGGCG
>JAFWLX010000053.1 GCA_017510875.1 Atopobiaceae bacterium
GCCACCGCGACGCAAGTACTCGAGCGTATCAAGAAGCGCCAAAAAGTGAATCTGCTCGCGAGCCTGCTCAAGCTCGTCCACAATCTGGGCCGCAGTTGCACCCTCGGCTGCCATCTTGAGCGCAATCTCAACCAGAAGGCGGATGCCCACACTCACATGCTTGCTATCGACGACAGATACCTTGCCGGGATAGTTTGCCGCTGCCGAACACGCGCTTTCCCAGGTGCCCGAGACACCGGAGGATATGGTGATAACCACGGCCTCGTCTCCGGCTTCCGTGACCTTTTTGAAGATCTGATCGTAGCGGAATGGAGGAACCTGCCCAGTAGTTGGGTTCTCGCTGCTCTCGGCCAGTAGTTCGAAGAAGCGTTCGTGGCTCAGGTCAACACCGTCGTGATAGACGTCGTTGCCAAACGCAATGGTAAGAGGAAGGACAATGAGACCCTCCATCTCGCCTGGCAAGATGTCAGAACCTGAGTCAGTAATGATACGCACAGCCATGAGATGCCTTCCGTTCACATGGATTCTCTTGTCTGCAGGGCTTGCAGCGTGGCATGCCCCTGAATAGTTTCACGAAAGCGATTCTACGACATTGAGCGCCCTATATCGCAATGTCATAGTCTCTTTACAGGGATGCAGGGCCACTAGTAGTTGCTTTTAGCGACCTGGCCAACGAGAGGGGACTTTTTTTCTCCCGTTTGGGCAAACGCTCCGGTCCCGAGAGATTACCATAAACCCCTCCGCTGGCCGGGCCAAAAACGAAACCGCTATTCCCTCTCCCCAAAGGCCTTGTAGGCAGCCCGCGCAAAAGAGACGGATGCCCACGCACACACCAGCATACGAATGACCGTCATTATGTAATAGCCCGTTGTTCCCATTGACTCTATAAGCGTAAGAGATGCTTCGCTTGGCGAGACAATGTCAAAGACTGCCGTCACCGCATAGTAGGCACAAAACAGCGTGCAGATTGCATAGAGGACCGTTCGAACGGTCTTGCTCTGCATGAACTCGTTCCAGTCGTTTCCCACTCTTGCCTCACTTCCCTCCTTGTTTAGGGTAGTAGGTTGAGTCTACCCATCGATGGGACATCTCATGCGCGGCAGAGAGTTGTCCCCTTTTTGGATATCCCCCACCCTGGCACCATACCGGTCTATAGGCTTTTGAGGAAGCGCTGCAACGCGGCGCGGCCATCGTCATCCCATTTGAAGACTCCGGCGTCCTCCAGCACACCCGAGAAAACCTGCCCAATCTCGTCGCGCGTAAGGCGTCCTTCCACAAGCTCTGCTTCAAGGCGCGGCGGAAGGATGGCCAGACCCATCACCTCGATAAGCCCGATGTTCTCCTTCTTCACGTGCCATTTGTCCTCGTGCGGATGGAACACGCCCAAGGGGTGCTCTTGCGTAGTCACGTTGCAGCGCAGCGCCAGGTCAAGCTCAAAGCGTCCGTCGCGCTTGCGGCAGATGGGCGTCACCGTATTGTGCGGCGTACCATCCTCGTCGTAGGCACGCACGCCCACCCGCTCGTCGCTCCACGAGCGCCAGGCGTCGGTGATGTACACAGCCGCCTCGAGCAGCACGTCGCGACTCTCGCAAGCGAGGCGCAAGACCGTGAGTGGCCAGGCAAGCACACCCACCTCCACATTGGGAAACGGCATAAGGTGCACGTGCTCGACAACTTGGGCGCGTGTCATGGGAAACTCGTGCCGACCCCCTTGAAAGTGGTCGTGCGAGAGGATCGACCCACCCACGATGGGCAGATCGGCGTTAGAGCCCACAAAGTAGTGCGGAAAGAGGTTCACAAAATCGAGCAAGCATGACATCGAGGCGCGGTCAATGTGCATGGGCCTGTGCTCGGCGCTCATGGCAATGCAGTGCTCGTCAAAATAGGCGTAGGGACTGTACTGGAAGCCCCAGCGCTCGCCACCCAACTCTATGGGAATAATCCGCAGGTTCTGACGTGCGGGATGGGCACCATGGGCGTTTGAGGCCGGACGTCCCGAGTAGCCCTCGTTCTCCACGCACAGCTGACAGGCAGGATACGCCTCGCCTGCAGGGGCTGCTCCGGCTGCGGCAATGTCGCGCGGGTCCTTCTCAGGCTTGGACTTGTTGATCGTGATCTCGATATCGCCCCACTTGGTGGCGGTGGTCCAGGCGATGTTTTTGGCAATTGCCGAGCGACGCACGTAGTTTACGCTGCAGCACAGCTGATAGAACCAAGTGGTGGCAGCCTGCGGCCCCTCCGACGACGCCAGCTCATCAAAGTGCGCGGCAATCTGGGAGGGACGCGCCATCAGTGCCCCCATCATGCGCATCATGAGCCTGTCGCGCCCGTTGGCAGAGTCCTCCGCCTGACCCGCGGCAACGCCGGCATCAGCCAATAGCTCAAGGTCTTGCTCAAAGTCGTAACCATCCGGCAGCTTTTCAAAAGCCGGCGCTGGCCCATACTGGCCGCAGCACTCGAGTACGCGGTTATAGGCCCAGGCACAGTCCTCCCCCACAATGATGCCCGCGTCCAATGCATAGGTCACCAACCGTGCCGCAGCGGCACCGATAGCATCTACAGCCATGTGAACCTCGCTCCCTGGTGGTCAACGTTATACACGCCACAGGCACCCTTGCCAAAGACGGCGTCCATGCCAGCAGAGAAGTCCTCAACCATATCAAGCGGCACAAAAGCTTGAATGGTGCCGCCAAAGCCGCCGCCGTGTACGCGCACGGCACCCTGCCCACCAAGCAGCTCCTCGGCCAGCGCAATGGCCAGCATGGAGGGTTGCTCCGAGGCACCACCCACGCTTACGTTCTGCAAGAACATGGCCGAGCTAGCCCCCGAGAGGCTCGTAAGCCTAAGGAACTCGTTCATGTTGCCTTCCGTCAGTGCCTGCGCCCGTCCGCGCACCAGCTGGTCCTCGCGATAGTAATGCAAGGCACGCAAGAGAGCGCGATCACCCAAAAGCGGACGCAACCGCGCAAGCGCCGAAATCACATCTTCGCTCTTTACCTGCGATAGCACGCTTGCCCCAAGCTTGCTTGCCACCGCCTGCATCTCTGCGGGGACCGCAGCGTAGTCATCTATGTTGGCAGCGTGGTCGGCGCCAACCGCAACAATGCAGATGGCATAGCCTGCTTGGGCAAAGTCAAAGTCAATGGATTTGGCTACCAGGCGAGTGGGATCGAAGAAGTCCATGTACTGGATGCCACCAAGGGCTACAGCCGCCTGATCCATGAGGCCACAAGGCTTGCCAAACCACTCGCGCTCGGCACGTTGCGCCATCAGGGCTAGTTCTTCGGCTCCAAGTTTGCCGTCTGTCCACAAGGCGTTCATGGCCTGGCCCAACTCGAGCTCAAAGGCCGCCGAGCTCGAGAGGCCGGATCCGCCGAGCACCTCACTTGTGCAGGCCATATCGAAGCCTGCAGGTTTGATGCCGCGATCCTCAAACAGAGCTGCCATGCCCCGCACCAAAGCTGTGGTGGTGCCCCGCTCCTCCTTGCGCGCCGACAGGTCATCAAGCTCTACCTCAACCTCGCCATAGCCCATCGACAGCAGGCGGATGTAATCCGTGCCATTGGGACGAGCCAGACCCGTCACGGCACGGTCAACCGCGGCAGCTATCACCTGCCCACCCTCGTGGTCGGTATGATTGCCGGCAATCTCGGTCCTGCCGGGCGAGACCACCAAAACCGTGGGAGCAGCCTCAAAGTGCTCCTTAAATACCTGTTTCAACTCGCTTTGCGAGACTCCCATGGGCAGCTCCCCTCGCTCAGGCCACGCCAGCGCAAGCGACGTGGCACATCAATCGTCATATCCATCATACGTCGAGCCATTGTGCGCGTCTATGTGCTAGGCTTTTCTCTCGTTGCACCTACAGGAGAATGGATGGCTCATGGTACTGACAGAGGCAATCGAGCTGGCGAGCGCGTTCTCACTTCCCGGCTTCTTCTCGGATGACGCCACCCTCACCGAAGAGCGCAAGCGCAACGAGGAGGCCATTGGCCTTCTCATGTCAGCCTGGTTTGATGCCCCGGCCGGCCAAGAGCCCTTCTCGTTTGACTTGGTGCGCGCCTTGGCAGACCGTAACCGCAACACCTGCGATGCCTATGGCATCGAGCGACTTCGCGACACCAACGGAACAAACCTACAGCGAAAGCTCCCCGACAAGGACCTGGTGCACGCAGTTGCAAAACTGCAGCGCAAGCGCGACACCCAGGTTGCCCGCACCGCTGGATCCGGTGCACGTGACCTGGGCATAGCCATGGCGGAGGCTCCCTTCAAGGGTGCGGTTATGGGCTTTGACATCGAGACCACCGATCGCAACCCCGACAGGGGCTATATCATCAACTTGGGTCTTGCCTTTATGGAGCTTACGCCCGATGCCATACCGCGAGAGGGACATGCCGCCTACTTTGGCATCCCCGACATCTACCGCGAAAAGGGTGTGCCCTTGGCCGACATCCATCAGATCAGCTGGGAGGACCTTGAAGGAAAAACGCCCTTCCGCGAGGACAAGGCGGTTCAGAAAGCCCTGCTCAAGGCCTTTATTAAGATGCCCTATATGGCACACAACGCAGCCTTCGAGGACTCTTGGCTCATGCTGCACCTTGATGGCTATGCCGAGGCGCGCAAGGCAGGCAAGGTCACCATTGTGGACTCGCGCGACATCTGCCGGCGCATTGACGTGGACGGCCGATCGCTGCCTCGCGAATCATTTCCCAACACGTTGGAAAACTGGGCTCGCAGGCGTGGCACGCTCAGTCCAAGCGAGAAGGAGCGTCACCTTGGCCTTGATGACGTGTTCCTCATGCTTCGCACCGTACAAGCCGAGCTGGTACTGCGCAATATGCTGTAGTTACCAGCATTTCGCCGAAATACCCGCTCTATAGACGGCTGTGGCCTCACGCGCGCATAAAATGTGGCAAAGTTGCAGTAGGCATATAAACGCCCGCTCATCCAAACGCTATGACAAGGAGAGACCATGCGAGTTCTGCTTA
>JAFWLX010000002.1 GCA_017510875.1 Atopobiaceae bacterium
CCTTCGGGTCTTGACATGCCACTGGCATGTCAAGCAGACAGTCCTCGCTAAGCGCCGCGTCGACGGGCGGAGCAGTCTCAGAAGGAGTCCAAGGGTCTCTGCCCGTCGGGCCCGTGAGGGGCGGGCGCTCTGTCGGGTTGCCGGCGCGGGTCGCCGGGAGGGCGTGCCACTATCCGGCTGACGTGGTACAATCCCAAATCTATGGAACCAGAACAGCTGACATACCGCGACTACGCCCGCTTGGCACGTCTGAGTGACGACGAGCTTGCAAGCCAGTGCGAGTTTGAGACCTTTCGTGCCACCGGTCCGGGTGGCCAGGGCGTAAACACCACCGACTCTGCCGTGCGCATGCGCCATGTGCCTACCGGCATTGTGGTTACCAGTCGCGAGCAGCGCAGTCAGCTGCAAAATCGTATGCAGTGTTTGCGCAAGATCCGTCAACAGCTTGAGGTTCGCTCTCGTCGTCCCAAAGTGCGCAAGGCAACCAAGCCCAGCAAGGCGGCTCGTCAGCGCAGGCTCGATGCCAAGCATCAGCGTTCTGACATCAAAGCCAACAGAAGGCGTCCCCGCTTTGATGACTAGGGGCAGTTTCTCGTTGTGCCAGCTATACGATGCTGTCTTAAGCCAGTGCAGTTGATTTTTGCATGACGAGCATACTCTGGGTTCGCATGTCTACGTATCTGGGCTATGGTTTGGTGCCAGACATTTAGTCAGCAGAATGGGGAGGGCCCATGATCAAACCAACGCAGGTGCAGGAAGAGGAGGCAGCGCGTGCCCTTGCAGCGCTGCAAGGAGTGAATGTGCCCGATACCCTGCGTGACAACCTCGCCCTCTTTCTGCGCCTGGTGCGCAAGGTGCTTGATGAGTATGACCATCAGCTGCGTAGCACCTTTGATGAGCTGCTTGGGTATGCCATAGCAGCAAATGACGAGACGCTGTCGCCCAAAGTGTCCACACAGGCGTTCCTTGATGCGGTGGCGATGGTCGACGATCTAAAGATAGATCGTATGACTATGGTGACCAGGGCCTTTGCCGCCTACTTTCACTTGGCAAACATCTGCGAGGAAAGCTATCGCGTAAGCAAGCTACGCAGTTACGAGCGCGAGATGCCTGCGGGCGATGATGCGGAGCCTGCAAACGACATTGTCAAAGCCTACCGCCGCCTGGTGAGGGAGTGTGGTCCCAACAAGGCTCGTGCGCTCCTCTCGCGTCTTGAGTTTCATCCGGTGTTCACGGCACATCCCACCGAGGCAAGGCGTAAGGCGGTGGAGGGCAAGATTCGCCGCATTGCCGCCCTGTTGGATGTGCGCCCCCAGTTGGCTGGGACCGACCTCTTGGAAAACGAGCGTCGACTGCTGCAGGAGATAGACGCCCTGCTGCGTACCTCTCCTATCGGCATCACCAAGCCAACACCGCTGGTAGAGGCGGGCACCATCATAGATATCTTTGACAACACTCTCTTTGACATGGTGCCCGACGTATATCGCCGCTTTGACGATTGGGAGCTGGGCGAGCGTGCGGGTACGGTGCCGCCCGTGTGCCCGGCATTCTTTCATCCGGGCAGCTGGATTGGTTCGGACCGCGACGGTAACCCCAACGTGTCGGCCAAGGTGAGCCGCCAGGTGTCCGAACTCTTTCGTACGCATATGCTCCAAAAACTGGCGCGCGAGGTTGAACGTGTGGGCACAAACCTTACGCTGGATACAAGCTTTACAGCACCCTCGCCAGCGCTTAACCGTCTGTGGGACCATCAGGTCGAGATGAGCGAGGCACTCTCGGCACGCGCCGAAGCCATGAGCACAAGCGAGCTGCATCGTGCGGTCATGCTGGTGATGGCCAACCGCCTGGATGCCACGATTGCCCGTACGGCCGACATCATGTATGACGATGCCTCCGAGCTGCTCAAAGACCTTCGTGTGGTGCAGGATTCGCTAGCGCAGGCAGGGGCGGTGCGCGAAGCATACGGTCCGGTGCAGCGCCTCATCTGGCAGGTTGAGACCTTTGGCTTCCACATGGTCGAGATGGAATTTCGCCAGCATTCTTTAGTGCATGCTCGGGCCTTGGCCGATATAAGGGAGCATGGGCGTGACGGCGAGCTGGATCCCATGACGCGCGAGGTGCTCGACACCTTTCGTGCCATCGGCACCATCCAGCGGCGCTGTGGCGTACGTGCGGCAAGTCGCTACATCGTGTCGTTTACCAAGTCGTCAGAGGATGTTGCCAATGTGTACGAGCTTGCCCGTCTGGCCTTTGCGCATGCCTCCGATGTACCTGTGCTCGACGTGATTCCTCTGTTTGAGCAGGTTGAAGACCTGCAGAATGCCGTTGACACCCTCGATGAGATAATCCACCTGCCTCAGGTGCAACGTCGCCTTGACGAGAACGACCGCAGGCTTGAGGTCATGCTGGGCTACTCCGACTCGTCCAAGGACGCCGGCCCCACCTCGGCCACCATCATGCTACACCTGGCACAGGAGCAGATAGCGGCGTGGGCACGGGCCAACTATATTGACCTCACGCTCATGCATGGCAGAGGGGGCGCGGTGGGACGTGGCGGAGGTCCCGCCAATCGTGCCGTGCTTGCCCAGCCAAAGGGATCGGTCAACTGCCGCTTCAAGCTTACCGAGCAGGGCGAGGTCATCTTTGCCCGTTACGGCGACCCCACGCTTGCACGGCGCCATGTAGAGAGCGTTGCAGGTGCCACCCTGCTGCAGAGCGCGCCGTCGGTTGAGTGGGTCAACACCGAGATGAGCACCGAGTTCTCTGACCTTGCCGAGCTGCTCGATCACACCTCGCGCAAACGCTATCTTAGCTTCCTGAATACCGAGGGCTTTGCCGAGTGGTTTTCTACGGTAACTCCTCTGGCCGAGATTGGCCTTTTGCCCATAGGTTCGCGCCCCGCAAAGCGCGGCTTGGGCGCCAGCTCGCTCGCCGACCTGCGTGCAATTCCCTGGATCTTCTCGTGGTCTCAGGCTCGTAGCAACCTGGCGGCGTGGTACGGCCTAGGCAGCGCCTGCGAGGCCTGTGGCGACCTCTCCCTGCTGCGCCGCGCTTACACGCAATGGCCTCTGTTTACCACCTTCATCGACAACATCGAGATGTCGCTGGCAAAGACCGATGAGAGAATCGCTCGGCTCTACCTTGACTTGGGTGGGCGTGACGAACTTACGGCACTTGTGATGGACGAGATGGCCCTTACGCGCAAGTGGGTTCTAAGCATTGTGGGTAGCGATTGGCCGTTGCAGAACCGGCGTGTGTTGGGGCCGGTGGTGCGTATGCGCCTGCCCTACGTAAACGTTCTGTCGCTTGTGCAGGTGCGTGCTTTGGCCGAGCTGCGGATGGAAACAAACAACCTCACGCCTGATGAGCGCGAACGGCTGACCTACCTCATACTTTGCTCGGTGTCCGGTGTGGCGGCAGGGTTGCAAAACACCGGCTGATGAGTCTGGATGCCTTGCTTTAGCGTACGCCACGGCAATTGCTGCATGGGCTTGGAAGAGCCGTGGGACAGTAGGGGGCAGCCCCTTTCTGTTCTCCGCATGGGTAGCTGCCTCGTCCTATGGAACAGAAAAGGGCTGCCACCTACTGTCCCCAACTGCTCATTATGTGACGTGGGTCATGTTAGGTGCTGTGGAAGGACTTTGCATACAGATCGGCTGTGAGTTGGGGAAGGTAGTCGATCCAAAATGTGCGAGAGAGCGGCGAGTGGGCTTTGGCCTGCTCATCGCTCACGCTTTTGGCAAGCAGCCCGATAAGGTCTAACGTAGTGGCAAGCGCCAGCTCGGGGCCCTCGGTCTTGAAGCCAAGGCGATTGAGGGGCTTGAGTATCAAGTGCGCACAGCTGGCAAGGCCCTCTGTGCCAACTGCCCTCACAAGCGCGATGCCAGCTGCTGATATGCTGACTAGGCGACACAGCATGCGGGCTGTTTCCTCAAGCGCCTCTGCGGTAAGGGCAAAGGAGCCGAGCGTTGCGAGCACCGTGCCCTGCTGGTTGCAAGCCAGCTGCGCCACCAAGGTAATGACGGCAATGGGAAGTGTTGGTGCAAGGGCCCGGTACAGAGCTGTGGCACCTACCTTTGTGACCAGGCACGCAAGAAGCGCCAGGGCAAGGCAGGCCAACAACGTGGACGCGTTGCGTGCGTGCATGTTTGCAACAACAAAGACGGCGTAGGCGAGAAGGAACAAGAGGGGGGCGTAGCGTCTCTTTTTTCCTTGGGCTATGGCGCTGTCGACTGGCTCGGCGGGGCAATCGTCAGGGGGGCGCAACCCGCCCTTGCCTCCCAGCTGCTGCTCGGCGTACGAGAGTCGCTGTGCAATATGGGTTGCGGCTATGCCGCAGAGAAGGCCCGTCACACAGGCCGCTGCAGCCAAGAGTGGCGCGCTGTACCAGACCAGAGGCGTTCCGAGCAGTGCTTGGGCCACAAGCAGCTGACCCGTCTCGTGTGCCAGCGCCCCTACAACCGACACCATGGGCAAGCGCATGGTGGGCAAAAGCGAGAGGGGGGCCATGCAGCAAAAGGCCAGGAAGGTTCCTGTGGCTGCGTAGGCAAAGGATACGGGGTTGCCAAAGAGCAGGCTGGACGAGAGCACCTTGATCAGTCCTACAAAGAAGGCGCCAGACAGATCGTGGTTGGTTAGGGCAACGAGGATGGGAATGTTGGCAAGCCCCAGCTTGACGCCGGGTATGGGTATGGGCACAAAGCTCTCAACATAGCCCAAAAGCAGAGCAAGCGCTGCAAGCACGCCAATGCGCGTCCAGCACAAGGCCTCGGTTGGGGAGAGCTGGCTGTGAGGCTGCGCGTCCATTACTGTGCCACCAGGTCCACGTTATCCTGCGGTTCTGCGAGGCTCACATCCATCTGGCCTGCAGCCTCGCCTTCGGGTATGACCTCAATCCAAAGTTGGTGCGGAAGGCAGATAATCTGTACACCGGGCTGACTGATAGGGCGCGCCTGTAGACAGGTGCGGTTGGGGCAGTCGGCCTCAAGCATGCGAATGGCACCGTCCTCTACGATTACGGTGTTGGTGCCCAGACTGGTGCTCACGACAAGAGTGGCGTCTTCATCAAGGGGCAATGAATGCGTTTCTCCGTTGCTGTCGTGCACCAGTGCCACCATCTTGTGGCCATTGGTGGCTTGGGGCCTAAAAGCTGAGAACAAAAAGGCAAGAAGCGCAACAACCACTACGGCGCAGATGATGGTGGCGCGTCTTTCCTGTATGAGTGAACCCAGCTGCATTGAGCTCCTTGACCGATCAGTGTCCAGCTTCTGGCGCTACGATTCTATGCCCTTGGTGCTGCTGTGTGCAACGAGCGGCGAATCTGTCACAGTTTTGTGTCAAATCGACCGCTCGAAAGCGATGCAAGGTGATCAACCGCTTTTATGCGGCGAATCTGTCACAAAATAGTGACAGATTCGCCGCTCGTTGTAAGCGGGCGTCCTGTGCAGCCGTGATCGCAATGCATGATTGGTGGGAGGGGAGAGCTTGAGGCACGCATGCTTAACCAGACGGTCGTTCTTGGGCCTTGTGGCCGTGCTCCCTGCCGTTCTTTTGGGTTGCGGGACTAGCAACCTACCTCAAAACTCTGACCCATCAATACAGCATTCTTTCTTCTGCTTTGATACCGCCTGTGCGGTTGGTGGGGTGATGAGTCAGGAACTGTTGGACGCCGTAGTGCAACGCTGCCAGCATTTTGACAAGACGCTTACTCGTACAAATGAGGCCAGCGATATTGGCCGCATCAACACTGCGGCAGGACATCCTGTGACGGTGGAGCAAGAAACTGCGGATCTTATCACGCAGGCGCTTGCGTATTGCGAGGCCTCGAACGGGCTTTTTGATATAACGATTGGAACCATCACGTCGCTTTGGGACTTTCATGAGGGTGTCGTGCCCTCACAGGAGCAAATCGATGCCGCCTTGCCACATGTTGGATATCAGAAGGTTCAGGTGGATGGCCAGACGGTGACCTTGCTTGATCCGCAGACAAAGCTTGATCTGGGTGGCATTGCCAAAGGATATGTGGCCGACGTACTGGTGGATATGCTGGCAGCCGAAGGCGTGACCAGCGCCTATGTCAACCTTGGTGGCAACGTTAAGGTGCTGGGCGCCAAGCCTGACGGCTCGCCTTGGCAGGTGGGCGTGCGCGACCCTAGCTCGGACGTGGCAACGGGCGCCTCTGTTGCACGCATCGCCTTGACGGGAGGCTCGGTGGTAACCAGCGGCCTCTACGAGCGCCAGTTTGAGCAGGACGGAAAGCGTTACTGGCATATCCTTGATCCCCAAACGGGTTACCCCGTAGAGAGCGACCTGGTAAGCGCGACCATCGTTAGCGAGCGTTCCATTGACGGAGACGGTTACACAAAACCCCTGTTCATGATGGGCAAAGAGAAGGCTCTGGCCTGGGCTGCGGAACATGATGACCTACAGGTACTGCTGGTGGATGCAAATGGTGATATAACCATGAGCCCCGAGGGCGCTTTCGAGCTGCTGGGCGTGCATGCCAGGGGGACGGAGGAAGTGGCAGGGGATGCCACATGCCACTTCCTCCGTCCCCCTGGCATGTGGCCTACCCATGGTGGCATGTGGCCTACCAAAGGCCAAACAGCCCCTTCTTCTGGTAGGGCTCAGAGCTGATGGAAAGCAGGTCATACCCCGTTCTGGCTATGACCTTGCGAATACGCTCCTCGTCAAGCGCCTCCTCTGACACAACCACGCACTGCTTCTTCTTCCGGTTGCTCTTGGCGCTTTTGACTGGAAAGTTCTTGCGTATGGCATCGTTGATGTGTGCCTCGCACATATCGCACATCATGCCGTCGATGCCAATAACCGTCTGAATCATTTCGAATCCTGTCCCCTTGCATCAATCTCCTTGAGCTGAGCTAGCTGCTCGTCGGTCAGCTGAATACGCGGGGTGGCGCATACGTGTCCGCAGCCTGAGCAGTTTCCGTTGCATCCGCCGGGTCCGCAGTCGCAGGTTTTAATAGTCCCTTTGCGCATGCCACGTATGATGAGTACAACGACGGCAAGGATAATGATGAGGACAATGGTGTCTGCCACATTGATGGATCCCATGGCACACCTCTCTTTGTGTACAACACTACAAAAAAGGACCGCAGGGAAAGGGTCCTGCGGTCCCCCAGGGAAGGGCTACAGTGGGCCTATACCCTACTTAACCAGAAGCTTTTCGGGCTCTTCATGCTTCTTGATAAAGACCATGTATCCCACAAAACCAAGGATGGCCAAGGCGCAAACCAATCCAATGGGGTTGACAGAACCAGAGGCTGCCAGACCAAGCTGGTACACCACGAGGGCGGCGCCGTAAGCAAAGACGCACATGTAGCCGATAGCGATGGCGGTCCACTTGCCGTTGTTCATCTCGCGCTTGATGGCGCCCATGGCGGCGAAGCACGGAGCGCATAACAGGTTGAAGATCATGAAGGCATAGGCGGCAAGACGTCCGTGGCCATTGGAGAACTTCTCAAAGTCGGCCTGGACCTTGGGCCAGATGGGCGAACCCTCGTCGTCCCAATCCTCGGCCTCGGTGTCGGCGTTGTAGAGCACGGCAAAGGTCGAGACGACCTCCTCCTTGGCCACGAGACCGGTCACGGTCGCGACGGCCGGCTTCCAAGAGCCAAAGCCCAGAGGCTGGAAGATGGGGGCAAAGGTGTTGCCGAAGCCCGCGAGCAGCGAGTCGTCCATGGGGCTGACCTCGTCGGCTGAGATGCCCATGCGAGCGGCAACGCTCTCGACGTACTCGGGCGTGGCGACCGTCTCGTCCTCGTACAGGGCGTCAACCATGCCAAAGCGGCCGTTGACGTTGCCAAAGCTGGAGAGGCCCCAGATGATGATGGAGGACAGCAGGATGACGGTGCCGGCCTTCTTGATGAACGAGAAGCCGCGCTCCCAGGTGCTGCGCAGCACGTTGCCCAGGGTGGGCATGTGGTACGGAGGAAGCTCCATGACGAAGGGCGCCGGGTCGCCGGCGAACATCTTGGTCTTCTTGAGCATGATGCCCGAGATGATGATGGCCGCAACACCAATGAAGTAGGCGCTGGTGGACACCCATGCCGCGTTGCCAAACAGGGCGCCGGCAATGAGGCCGATGATGGGCATCTTGGCGCCGCAGGGGATGAAGCAGGTGGTCATGATGGTCATGCGACGGTCGCGCTCGTTCTCGATGGTGCGCGACGCCATGACGGCAGGCACGCCGCAGCCGGTGCCGATGAGCATCGGGATGAACGACTTGCCGGACAGGCCAAAGCGACGGAAGATGCGGTCCATGATGAAGGCGATACGCGCCATGTAGCCGCAGTCCTCAAGGATGGCAAGCAGGAAGAACAGCACGAGCATCTGCGGCACGAAGCCCAGCACGGCGCCCACGCCGGCAAAGATGCCGTCGGACAGCAGGCCAACCAGCCAGTCGGACAGGCCAAGGCTCTGGAAGATCGAGCGCGAGCCCTCGGTCAGCCACTCGCCGCCCAGAACGTCGTTGGTCCAGTCGGTCAGGAAGGTGCCAAACGGGCCCATCGCGATCCAGTACACCAGGTACATGATGGCGATGAAGATGGGCAGCGCAAGGATGCGGTTGGTGACGATCTTGTCGATCTTGTCCGACGTGGTCAGCTCGCCACGCTCGGCGCGGCGCAGGCAGTTGCCGATGATCGAGGTGATGTAGTCATAGCGCTGCGAGGTGATGATCGACTCTGCGTCGTCGTCAAGCTCGGTCTCGCAGGCCTTAATGTCGCCCTCGATGTGGGCAATGGTCTCGGCCGAGAGACCCAGCTTCTGCTGCACCTTCTCGTCGCGCTCGAAGAGCTTGATGGCATACCAGCGCTGCTGCTCTTCGGGAAGGTTGTGAACGGTGACCTCCTCGATGTGGGCGATGGCGTGCTCCACGCTGCCCGCAAAGCGATGCTGGGGGATGGGCTTGACGCCGCTTCTGGCAAGCGCCACGGCCTCCTCGGCGCACTCCTTCACGCCGGTGCCCTTGAGGGCCGATATGGCTACGACCTTGCAGTCGAGTGCCTTCGCAAGCTCGGCAAGGTCAATCACGTCACCGTTCTTCTCAACCACGTCCATCATGTTGATGGCCACCAGCACCGGAATGCCCAGCTCGACAAGCTGTGTGGTGAGATAGAGGTTGCGCTCGAGGTTAGTGCCGTCCACGATGTTCAGGATGGCGTCGGGGCGCTGGTCGGTAAGGTAGTCGCGTGCGACGACCTCTTCCAGCGTGTAAGGCGAGAGCGAATAGATGCCCGGGAGGTCGGCGATGGTCACGTCGGAGTGGCCTTTAAGCTTGCCGTGCTTCTCTTCTACGGTGACGCCTGGCCAGTTGCCCACATACTGGTTTGAGCCGGTGAGCGCGTTGAAGAGCGTAGTCTTGCCGCAGTTGGGGTTGCCCGCAAGGGCAATGGTTATCTCTGCCATGGCTTAGGCCTCCTTGACGAGTTCGACTTCGATCATCTTGGCGTCGGCCTTGCGCACGGAGAGCTCGTAGTTGCGCACGGTGATCTCCATGGGGTCACCCAGAGGCGCTACCTTGCGCACGTAGATAAGCTGGCCTTTGGTGATGCCCATGTCCATGATGCGGCGCTTGACGGGGCCGGCGCCTTGCAGCTTGACAACCTTGGCGGTCTGACCCACCTGGACCTCTCGTAGTGTCATGTTGGGACTCTCCTTCCTTGCAGGCGCAAACGCACCATGCTGATACATGAGGCTAGACGTAGATCTTTTTGGCCATCTCTTTGCTGATGGCCACGCGAGTGTCCTTGATCGAGCAGATGACGTTACCGTCAATCTCGCTTATTACGGTGATGGGGGAGCCCACAACAAATCCCAGGCCCTCAAGAAACTGACGAGTTTCGGGTTTTCCACCCACACGGGTAATGAGGCTGCTCTCGCCCGTACGTAGCAGCGATAAGGGCATAGGCATGATTTGCTCCTCTATGAGTTAACTCAACCTAACAGTCATAAGTTAACTGAGGGGAACATAAAAGTCAACCGTAACTAACTAGCGAGTCAACGAGTCAAGGGGACAGGTCGTTTGACTCCTCCTGGGAGGAGTCA
>JAFWLX010000003.1 GCA_017510875.1 Atopobiaceae bacterium
ACACGCGCGTCTTTTGGGACCATGCCAGAGACGGTGCCGGCGTCGGGAGGGCGACGAAAAACCTATGGGTGTGAGGGGCCCGTGGAGAGCGGGCCCTGGGAACGCCTCTCGCTTGACAACCAATCTCTCATATCAGTCCTCAGGCCACATGGTTTGCAAAATGTCAATTCCGGTCTACGAGAGAAGGAGATTGGCAAAAAACGTGTTTCCGTTCGCAGTCGTTCCGAGCGTCATGCAGCATAAGGGCCCTGCGTTACCGTATCGTAGATACGTTATGCGCCCATAGCCCGCACCACAACGGAGGCACAATGAACGTAGCAAGACGATGCCATTCCATTGCCATCACACTCCTTTTGTTCCTCGTTGTGGCATTTGCCCCAAATGCGACCCACATTGCACTTGCAGCGGACCAAGGTGGCTACATTGAAGGCCAAGCCATCGTGGGCGTTCTCGAGGGAGCCGGGCTCTCCATACAGTCCGAAACACCCTATACCGTTGAGGAGCTGATGGACGTCAGTGCCTCTGCGGCAGACGTCAAGGGGGGCTCAGCAGAAGGTCTTGTTTCACAGGCTGACACGCGTGTACGCCTGAAGCTTGTTTCGTCACCCACCCTCACAACCGATGAGCTCATAGCGCAGCTTCAGCTTGACCCATGCGTCGTCTTTGCCGAGCCAAATCAGATTGTCACGTTCCCAGACGCCTTGGACCTTGATAACAGCTTGGTGTCGCAGTCCAGCACAAACGAGACATCCAATCAGTTTTCTGATCTTACAGGCATTCAGTGGGGTATGTGGGATGGTGCCTCATATAGCGTTGCGGACATGGATGCCAATCCATCCGTCAACTCACCAGCCTTTGGGCCTGATGCGCGTCGTGGCGACAACATGGCTTCCGAGGTTATTGTCGCAGTGCTCGACATGGGCATTGACTATGCAAACCCCGACCTCACTGATGCGGTGTATCGCTTCAGCGAGAGCGAGCAGCAACAGCTTGGCTGCGGCGAGTGGGGCTTCAACTCTATGGGTGATTCTACAGACGGTGTCCCCATAGAGATTGTTAAGGGCATGGACCACGCTACGCATATCGCCGGCATCCTTGGTGCCTCGTGGGATGGCCACGGCATAAGTGGCGTTGCCTCAAACGTGAAGATCGTGAACATCCAAATTGGCAAACCAGGGAGGTCCACCTCGCTTGCCGACACGCTTCGCGGGTTTGAGTTCATAAAGCGTGCCCGTGATGCGGGCATCGATATCCGTGTGACGTCAAGCTCATGGGGATACCATCGCTCGTCGCTCGCCGTGAATGCGGCGGTAAAGGAGCTTGGTGAGAGTTGTGGCACCGTATGCTGCTTTAGCGCGGGCAACAACAATGTGGACAACGCGCTCAGCGAGACCCTTGCCTCGCAGTACGTGGACAACCCCTACGCCATCGTGGTGGCAGCTACCGATCCAAACGACTTGCGTGCCTCGTACAGCAGCTATGGCGAGACCACCGTTGACATAGCGGCCCCAGGGAGCTACATCCTTTCGACCGTGCCTCTTGCCAGTGCCACCTACCTGCCGGATGCCATGCGAGACAATGGGATCTTCTACGAGGGCTTTGATGGCGGCGAGTCCAACGTCACCGCTTCGCTCACCTATTACCCGTCGTCAGATGCTGAACAGGGTTACGAAGGCTTGGGCGAACAGGCTCAAATGGCCGCGGGGCAAGAGGAGGGAGACCAAGAGGAGGGCGTCACCGTTGTTGGCGAAGTTACCAGCGAGCGTAAGCTTAACGGCAATGCAAGCCTACACTTTCCCTTTGGTGACACAGATCCAGGATCGAGTCTTCCTATACGCATTGACATCGACCTAGGAGTCGAGCGCATGCAACAGCTTGCCGAGCAGGACAAGCTCTACCTGGGATTCAGCTACATGATCGAGGGTGCCACGTTGATGTCGTATCCCGACATCACCACAAATGTCACCGGAGATGCCGTGCTTCCCAATATGGGCGGCAGTGACATGAGCTTCTCGACGGTATGGCTGCCCATGTCCTATGACCTTACTGAACACGGTCCTATCATCCCTTCCGAGGATGGCCACCTTGTCATAGACGTCGATCTGGAATCCTATGGTGTGACCGAAGCCATCTATATCGATTCTGTTGGCATTGGCACCACAAAGACACCCTATGCCTTTATGGACGGCACCTCGATGGCAACACCTTTGGTTGCGGGTGGGGCTGCAATACTCTCCTCACAGACAGGGGCGACGGGTGCGGAGCTTGCTGCCATGGTCCGCGCGCACGTGAGGATACCGGAGGCAGGCGAACTTCCTGTGCGCACAGGCGGCGTGCTCGATCTTTCCGCAGACGCATCGGATGTTGCGGCACCGCATGTCGAGCACGCCGCGCTGCATGACGGCAGTGTGGTCATCAGCGGCTCGGGCTTTGGCGGGGAGTCAGGCACCATTACGCTCTTTAGCTATGTGGTGGGCAATGAGCCTAAGCCATTAGATGCAACCGTCTTGTCTTGGAGCGACACCGAGATTGTATGCGTGCCCAACGAAACCTATCCGCACATCCTGCAGGTGTCTCTTATGAACGTTTGGGGGCTGGTCGATAACGCACTATTGTTTATTGACAAGGGCACCGAGGTCTATGAGCAAGATCTTCCCTTTGATGCAGGTACGGGAGAGCCCTTTGTATCGGAAGCCACAGGCGACTTTGAGACCAAGGGCCCACTTGTGGGCTTGGGTTGCAAGCTCTATTACCTGCCAAGCCACCAGTTTATAGAGGGGGCTCCCGCGTACAAGCATCTGCTCGTCTTTGACCTCAAGACCAACACCTGGTCCCAAGGGCCAGAGGTCCCCGAATGGTTGAGCGGCGTTTCTGCCTGCATCTATGACGGCAAACTGGTGGTAGAGGGTTCTAACATGTACCTCAACGAGCTTGGTGTGTGGAACGACACGTTCCCCGATGGCCAAGAGGCAGAAGAGCGCGTGTACGTGTTTGACCCCACCATGTTGAAGTGGACTCGTGCATCCAATGAGGGAATGAAGCTTGGCCAGACAATCTTTAATGACGAGGGCACCCTCAAGCTCTTGGGTGGCCACCATACCGAGGAGATTGAAGACGAGTACGGGTACAAGTCCAAGGAAGATGTTGCCTACCCGCTGATGTCCTACGGCCTTGAGAACGGTGTGATTGACGAGATTCTGAGCGATCTTCCTAGTGCTCCAACCAATCCGTCGGTAGCCGCACGCAAGGGTACCATTCTTGCCTACGACCTTATGAACGGATGCATTCTTCGCATCCGTGACGGACAGGCGGAAGACCTTGGGAAATGCCATCCAAGCTTTCTTATGGGAAGCGACCAAGAGATGTGGGGCGATGCAAGCAAGTATGACAGCGATCCCTATGTGAACCGCGGATCGCTCTCTCCCGTTGAGGGCGGCTTTATCCTTGTAGGTCCGCCCGCAAAGGACGGCTCCAGCGATACCTACTTTATGGCAGACGATTCCGACGAGTTTGTCTCATACCCCCTGCGCACATCGGAAGCACGGCTGTTCTCACAGACGGCAACTGCCTATCGTGGCCGGCTCTTGGTAATTGGCTCCTCGTACGTGGAACCCGGAAAGCACATCTTCAGAGCTACCGAGATGAGCACCGTTGAGTATCCGGGTGACATCCCCTGCGAGCCAGACCCCGAGCCTGATCCGGAGCCAGAACCAAAGCCCCAACCTCAGCCCAATCCGAGTGATCCAACAAAGCCCGTGACTCCCAACTCGCAGTCTGTCACCACTAAGTCCAGCACGCAGACGCAGAAGGCTGCATCAAAGCTCCCCAAGACCTCTGATGTCACAGGGGACGCCTTGGTACCATTTGCTGCAGGCACCCTTGCCCTTGCCCTTGCAAGGATGGCAAGAAAGCATGACGGGTGTCACATGGGGACAGGCACCAAGTGACACCCTCAAGATCAAACCGACCTTCTTGTGGAGGTTACTTCTTGGTCAGCTGTGCCCGGCATTCCTCAAGCTCGGCATGCTGTTCTGCGGGAATGGTGGGGTATTGCGGGTCGCAGGCTTCCAGCACATTCACTACCGCCTCGCTTACCAGATAGCGAGCATACCATTTCTGGTCGGCGGGAATCACGTACCAAGGCGCCTCGGGTGTTGAGGTTTGTTCGATGGCCTCGGTAAACGCATCCATGTATTCCGACCACAGCGCACGTTCCTTAAGGTCGCTGCTCGAGAACTTCCAGTTCTTGGCAGGGTTGTCGATGCGCTCCAAAAAGCGCCTGCGCTGCTCATCTTTTCCTACGTTGAGCATTACCTTAAGCAACCGGTAGCCGTTCTCCCAAAGGTAGCGCTCAAAGTCGCGGATCTCGCGATACCTGATCTTGAAGAACTCCTCGTCGGTCATGTCAAGCGTTCGCTTGGGCATCTTGTATCCCTTGCGCAAGTCGTGGACTCGCACCACCAATACATCCTCGTAGTACGAGCGGTTAAAGAGGCCAATATGACCACGCTCGGGCAGGTGCAATATGGCCCTCCAGAGGTAGTCGTGCGCACGCTCGGCGCTGGTTGGCTGCTTGAAGCTGTGGACCGTGACGCCCTGAGGGTTGAGCCCGGTCATGACGCGCTTGATGGTCGAGTCTTTGCCGGCGGCATCGAGGGCTTGGAACATGATGACTACGCCCTCACGCCCATCTGCATAGAGACGGTCTTGCAAATCGGCCATGCGCAGGATGTTCTCCTGAGTAAGGGCCTCGTAGTGCTCGCGTTCTTCTTTGGGTATCTTGACATTTGTCGGGTGGTCACTAAAGGAGAAGGTGCCCTTTCCGTCATAGCGATAGTCATCAAGAATCATAGCCTGTCCCTCCCTTTCGGGCGATATCGCGATATAGCTGCATTAAGTTGCGGTGTCTTGGTACAAACCGCATCACATTGCACTCTGCGGTATTGTAAGCCTCAAAGTGCCTGTTTGCTTTGTTGATGGGTGTGCTGTGCGCCCGCAGCCTTGTAGGCGCCCTTCAGCGGCATATCGACCAATGATATGAATCCACAATGTCGATGCGCGTGGTTTTTGGGGTATTTCCCTTAACCACGCTGCGGAGTAGCCGTCAACAGAGCTGAAAGCACCCTCCGTCCCCGTGCGTAACGATATCGGGGACGGAGGGTGCATCAAGTACGTGTGTCTGAGCCTTACTGTTGGGCGGATTTAAGGCGTGCCAGCATGGATGCGACGCCAACGGCAAACACGATAATGTCGTCCACCTGTCCAAGACCAACCAGAGCGTCAGGGATAACATCGGCGGGCATGACAAGATAGAGAGCGACAATAGCCAGCGTGATGATGCCTTTGGTGCGGCTAGAGAGGGTGGTGTTCTCGACCATGGTCGTCCCCTTTCGTGCGTGTGACAATCCATCAGCAATATACCCATGAGCGATGCAAACGATACAGGTTGGAACCTACCCTTATGATTCATGCTGAAATAAGTGGGCGTTCTATGTGCGCACCTGCCCTTTGATACTTCTGAACAGCCCGTTTGCCTGAAAGGCCAGCTTGTTGGCAGACCTCATTCGATAGATTGAGAAGACACTTTTTCGGGCAGCATCGGAGGATCATATGGACGGCGGCGCTCGTTATACCCACGAAGGCTCTCCAACTCTCAATTGCGAGATGGCCCCCGGCAGTATTGTCACTTTCTATGCGGACGGCAATCTAGAGCTCATCCGCATGAATCACCATCTAATCGAATTGCTTGGCTGTGACTCGGTGGAAGACGTGCTTGGCTTTTACCATGGAAGCTTTCGTGAGATAGTGCATGTCGATGACTTGCCCGCCCTTGTCGAGTTCTTACAGGTGCTATCAAGTTCACCTGGACACGTTGCCTATACGTACTTTCGCGCAAAGACAAAGGAGGGTGTGGACCTCAACGTTGTTGCGCATGGCAAGGTCATGTACCAAGAGGATTCCACACGCCCCGTCTGCAACGTATTTATGGCGGCGCTTTTGCGCTTTAGAACGGTTGACTGGCTTACAGGACTTCCCGCCATAGAGCGTTTTCGTCAGATCGCACGCACGCGCGCAGCTGCCTTGCAGTCAAGTGGTCTCTGTCCCGTTGCGGTGGCCTTTGACCTGACGGGCTTTAAAGGCTATAACGACCGTTATGGCAGAGATAGGGGGGACGAGACTCTGCGCCTGTTTGCACAGATGCTTAGTGACACTTTTGGTCGGGATGGGTGTTCGCGCTTTGGCGAGGACCATTTCTATGCCATTGGTGAGGCAGAGACTGTCGAGCAGAAGGTAGTAGACCTGCTGACCAGCTATGACCTCGCGCGTCTGGGCAACAAGCCACCGGTACGGGCGGGCCTCTATGCGTGCGATTCGGGCGAGGACATTGCCGATGCGGGCTTCAATCGCGCCAAGGTTGCCTGTGACCTAGACCGCAAGACTTGGAATTCTCACTTTACTTGGTTTACCGACGAGATGCGCACCGAGGAGCGCATTCGCATCCATGTCCTCGAGAACCTTGACCGGGCAATCGACGAAGGTTGGATTCGTCCCTACTATCAGGCTATCGCGCGTTCTGCCACCAACGAGATCTGCGGCGAAGAGGCACTCGCGCGCTGGATAGACCCTGAGTTTGGCCTGCTCTCTCCCGCGCAGTTTATTCCCGTTGTCGAAGATGCAGGTGTTTCGCACAAGCTTTCGCTGCATATGGTTGACTGCGTGCTTGCCGACATGCTGACAAAGCAGAGCCTAGGTGTTCCTGTGGTGCCCGTGTCAGTGAACTTCTCGGTGTGCGATCTTGTGCAAATGGACATCGCTCACGAGATTGCGCAACGTGCCGATCGCTGCGGCATTGACCATAGCATGCTGATCGTCGAGTTTACCGAGTCTGTGGTATCCGCAAATCCCGACCTTTTTAGAGGGCAGGTTGTCCGTCTGCGTGAAGCGGGATTTGACGTGTGGATGGATGACTTTGGCAGTGGCTACTCCTCGCTCAATACGCTTAGGGAGTTTGATTTTGACCTTGTAAAGATTGACATGGAGTTTGTCCGTGGTCTGGTTGGCGACCACAGCGAGCGTTCGCGTGCCATCGTCTCCAGCATCCTGCAGGGAGTGGGCAAGATGGGCCTCGATACTTTGGCCGAAGGCGTCGAGACCAGCGAGCAGGCACTGTTTTTGCAGGCTGCGGGCTGCAACATGCTCCAGGGCTATCTGTTGTCACGGCCGCATCCGCTTGAGACGATTCTTGCGGCAGCACCTGGTGTACCGCGCGAGCAGCAGGAGGAGACCTCCTATTGGGATGCCGTCGGACGCGTACGATTTGACGATCTATATTCGGCCAAGAAGGACGGCAGCATCGACGTCCTGTCACTGTACGAGTCACCTGTTGGCGTGGTTGAGCTGCGTGACGGCCATTGGCGTGCGCTGAGAGCAAATGCCGCCTACCGAGGCTTCATGGAAGATACGGGGCTAGTACCCAATTGTCGGGAGCGGATGCTTGCGGCTCCTATTAGGGATGACGTTCTTGACGATGACTTTCTTGAAGCCGCACAGCGCTCTTTGAACAGCGGCTCGTGGGAGCGGGTTTTAGGGAGTCTCGAGCGGGGATCGGGTTATCAGTTTTATATCAAGCACCTTGCCTCCTCGGAGCATGCTGACGCCTTTACCGTTGCATCGGTGCCCATCTTGCTGGGGTCTGCTTTGGGTGGGTTTGGCGATGTTCCCGTGGCATATGCCGTCTTTCGTGTCATCCTCGATGACGCTGGCAAACAGGTTCTTGATGTGATCTTTGCCTACGCCAACCAGAATTACCTCGATTGGTTTGATTTAGAGAAAGGCGAGCTTACTGGCCGATCGTTCTTGAAGACTGTCAAAAACGCAAGTACAGAATGGTTCCCTTATTGCTATCGTGCCGTCGTGTTGGGCGAGACGGTCCATGATGTCATTTACAGCCCAGAGATAGATCACTGGTTGAGCTTTGACATCGCACCCTGCACCATTGATGGCTATTGCATCCTTGCCTTTAGCATCGCCGACTCCGAGCAGTACGAGCGTAAGGCGCTTGCGATTGGCCTTGACACCGCTGACCTTATCATTGACATAGCAGACGCTTTTGGCAGCGAGACGAGCTACGAGGTTGCCATGCACAAGCTGCTGGCGGCGCTCAGCCGTATCGCTCACGCACGTCGCGTTTCGCTCATCGAGCGAGGCGAAGACAGCTCGCACGTTGCCTTCGAGTGGTGCGAAGAGGGCACAGTCCCGCTTATTAGCATCATGCAGGGTATGGACAACGCGGAATTTGATGAGTGGGAGCGCCTGACCAAAACGGAACCCGTTATTGTTGTCTCCGATGTTGAAGATTCGGAAGGGATTGACGAGAACAGGCTTGGGGATCTTAACGAGCGAGGCGTCACGCACATCATGGCGGTTCCCGTCAAAAACGATAACGAGACGCTTGGTTATCTTGTGATCGACAACTACGAGCTTGATGACGATCTGGACGTTCTGCGCCTACTGGAGTCGGTTGCCTCGTTTGTGGGGACCCGCATGGCTAACCATCGCCTTGTCGAAGAGCTAAAGCGTACGAGCCTGCGTGATGCGCTGACAGGCTTGTACAATCGCCGCGGTATCGACCTTGCCGTCGAAAAGCAGATGTCAGAGCGCCCTGGAGAACCCTACGTACTCGCGCTCATGGACATCGATGACTTCAAGACGGTCAATGACGTGCATGGTCACGATGTGGGCGATGTGGCTCTGCGGACTTTAGCACGCGTAGTAAAGGAATCGTTCCCTCCAGAGGCAATCGTCGGTCGCAATGGCGGCGATGAGTTTCTTGTCTTTCTGTACGGATGCGGGCTTGGCGAGGCGGAACGCTTGGTTAAGGCGCTCTTGTCAAAAGGCCTGTCGGGCATCGTGGATGGCGAGCGCTACCAGCTGTCGATGTCGGTTGGCCTAGCGTCCTATCCCGACTATGCACAAGATCTCATGGATGCCTACAGCAAGGCGGACAAAGCGCTCTATGCCGTAAAACTTGCGGGAAAGTCGGGATGGAAGTCCTATTCGCCCGATATGGAACGGCAGTATCGCCTGCAGCTGGGATTTACTCCGCGCGACATTGCTGAGGGCATCCCTGGTGCCGTCATCGTGCACCAGCCAACCGGTGATGGCGCCATCCTGTTTGTCAACGATGAGGCGCTGCATCTCTTTGAGTGCGATGACTTGGCGGACTTCATGAATCTGACGGGCGGCGTGTTTGGGGGCGTCGTGCATCCTGACGATGCCGATTACGTGTGCAAGCTGCTGGGCCAGCAGATGACGCTTGATGACGTGGGCAAGAAGGACTATGCCAGCTATCGCATTGTCACAAAGCGCGGAAATGTGCGTCATGTGATTGACTGCGGTCGTCTTGTTGAGGTGGAAGGTTTGGGAAAGCTCTTCTACGAGCTCATTATCAATGATGACGAGCGCCGTCAGGCTTTGGGTCTCTGAGAGCGTGAGCAATACCTCGATGCGGCACTGCCCGCTGTCGATTGTTAGGTTTTGTTGGTGTCGGTGTACGGGACGCTCGTTCCTGTAGAATGTGCCATTCGAGTTTTGACAACAGACGGACGCAAGAAGAAACGTTGGATGTGCGTATGGAGGCCCCAACGTATGGTCCGCGTCAGTAACGTTGTAGGAGTAATCTCATGGCAAATCAAACCGACACCAACAGTGGCTTTGACGCGTTAGGCGAACGCGTCTCACATGCCTTCTCCAAGCTGATATACGTAGTCCTCTGCGTGCTTTTGTGCGTATTGGGCTATGTCGCCAAACCAAGTGCAGGTAGCGAGGCATCCGGCGAGACGATGCCGGCCTCATCTGTGCAGATGCTTGAATACAACAAGGGACTTGAGCAAGTTGCGCGCGATGATGACTATCGTACGACCTACGAGATCTTTGTCTCTTCGTTCTGCGACTCGGACGCCGATGGTATCGGCGATCTGAACGGTATCCGTAACACGCTTGACTACATAAGCGCTATGGGTTTTGACCAGCTTTGGCTGACTCCCGTACATCCTTCCGCCACCTACCACAAGTATGACGTGGACGATTACCTTAAGATTGACCCTGCTTTTGGAAGCATGGAAGACTACGAAGCCCTCCTTGAGGACTGCCATGCGCGCGGCATTCGCGTTTTGATGGATCTGGTGCTCAACCATACTTCGGATACGCATCCGTGGTTCCGTGCGGCAACGGACTACCTGCGCGAGCTGCCAAACGATTGGGAGCCGGACGTTGAGTATTGCCCGTACTTCGACTACTACCACTTCTCACGTACACCACAGGATGGTTACGTGCAGCTTGAGGGGACAAACTGGTACTACGAGGCCAGGTTCTGGTCCGAGATGCCAGACCTCAACCTAAACAGCGAGGCAGTGCGCAAGGAAATCCGCAACGTCCTTCAATTCTGGCTCGACAAGGGAGTGGACGGATTCAGGTTGGATGCCGTGACCTCCTATGCGACCGGCAGTCCTCAGGAAAACGTCGAGTTCCTGAGCTTTTTGACCAAGACTTGCAAGGGCATCGACCCCGACTGCTATCTGGTGGGGGAGGCATGGACCGACCGCTCGTCCATCGCGACCCTCTATACCAGCGGTATCGACTCGCTCTTTGACTTCCCCTTTGCGGACTCCGGCGGCATTATCGCGCAGACCATGAACGGGAGCCGATCGGCATATGACTATGTGAGGGAAATGGTTGATGCCGAGGCTGCCTACCGTGGGGCCAATCCAGACTACGTCGATGCTCCGTTCTACACCAATCACGACACGAGCAGAAGCGCGAGCTTTTACTCATCTGATGAAGGGCCTGTCACCAAGATGGCCTACGCCCTTAGCCTGTTCATGCCGGGTGATTCCTTTGTCTACTATGGCGAGGAGTTGGGCATGGAAGGCGCAGGCAAGGACGAGAACAAGCGAGGTCCCATGTACTGGAGCGACAATGCACAGACAGAGGGGATGTGCTCTGCGCCTTCCAATATGGATGAGGTGCAGATGAAGTTCCCTTCGCTGGAAGCCCAGACGAAAGACGACCTCTCTCTATGGCGATGGTTTGCCGAGGTCATTCGTGTGCGTAAGGCGTTCCCGGCAATTGCGCGCGGAACGACCGAGATGGTGGATGGCGTTTGCGACGAGGGTGTGGCGGCCTTTATCAGGCGCAGCGCCGATGATCAGGACGTATTGGTCGTCATGAATCTGCGTGGGCAAGCGACCGAAAAGGACCTCTCAACGGTTGCGGACAACCTGAGCCTGGCCGCGGTTCTGGGCACTAACGACGAGAGCATCTCGTACAATCAAGGCAAGCTCAACCTGCCTGCGTACAGCATCGCCGTGTTGACGTTTGGAAAGGAGTAGCCCGTGTCATCAAGTCTGGGCCATACGCACCATCACCATGAGCACGACCACCACGAGGAGCCTATGAGCCCAGAGGGTGCCGTGAATCTGCTTCTTGTGCTTGGCCAAACGGCGCTAGAGGCGGGCGACTACGAGTCTGCAGCGGATGCCTATGCAAGCATTCTAAAGATCGAGCAAAACGAAACCGCGCTCTACAACCTTGGCAGCTTCTATGCGCGTGGAGCTGGGCTTAGGCAGAGCTATGTGGAGGGCGCGCGGCTGTTTCATCAGGCCGAGCTCTTGGGTAACGCCAAGGCTGGCAAGCTCTGTGCCAAGTGCATGTTTGACTTCCTGCACGAAGATCTAGACAGCAAGTCGCCGGCAGATTTGTACGCTGCCATGGCCGTGTTTGTGTCAAGGGTCTACCCGGAAGCCGTCAACCAAAAAGATGAGGTCAACCGCGGCCTCCTGGCAATTGCCGCCACGCATCTCAACAAAGGGGAGGATGTCCAGGCCGCAAAGTTCCTTCGTGCGGCTGCCGAGTTTGGCAGCAACTAGGTGGGTGGTACTACCAGATTCTATTCATCCAAGTTGGGACAGTGCTTATCTTAGCCTCCTTGTCTGAGATAGAATTGTGAATGGTGGTGCGAGAGAGCTATCGCGTCAATTTCAACGGCGTGCATAGGACTGCGGAGACAATATGAGCGGCGAAACAAGAAGTGCGAACCAAACCTCATGCGAGCAGGGATGCGACTTGGACCAAACCAGGACCTCTTCTTTGGATAACAAGCCTTTTGCTCATATTGCCCAGGCACTGGCTAGGGGCTACACAGACCTCTATTACGTCAACTTAGAGACTGACGAGCTTATTGAATACCATACCGACGACGAGCTTGGCGTGCTTACCGAGGCACGTCGAAGCGCGGATTTCTTCGAGGGTTGCAAGCGGGACGTAAAGCTGTTTGTGCACCCGGATGACCAAGAGGCTTTTGTCAAGGCGATGGACCGGGAGTTTCTCGCGAAGGCCTTGGAAAAATCCGAAGTGTTCGAGATGACCTACCGAAGAATCAAAGAGGGAAGAACATTCTACGTTCAGATGCGCGTTTCGCGCGTAGAGAGCGACAGGCGCTTTGTTGTCATTGCCGTGGCGGATATTGACGAGCTGATCAAGAGGCGCCAAGCAGAGGCGCGGATAGAGGAAGAGGGCATCATCTATGCCAGGCTCCATGCTCTTACAGGAAACTTTATTTGCGTCTATGTGGTAGACCCGCAGACCGGTAACTACCGAGAGTTTAGTTCGACCGACGATTATGAGCAGAGCTTTGCCCAGGCAAAGGAGGGTACGGACTTCTTTGCCACGGTGCGGGATGTTGCGCGTACCTTCAATCATCCGGACGATTTGGACCGTTTTCTCGCGCAGTTTACGCAAGAAAACATCATGGCAGCAATTGAGCAAGATGGTATTTTTTACCTAAGCTACCGCCTCATGATGGATGACAAGCCCTTGTATGTCCAGATGACTGCCGCCATGGTGGAGGAGAGGGAAGGCCCGCGCCTGATTGTTGGCCTTAACGATATTGACGCGCAAGTCCGTCAGAGAGAGCTGGACGAAGAGATTGCGCGGCAGAAGGAAATATACAACCAGATTACTGCGAGTCTCGCCGAACAGTATGACACGCTGTACTACATCGACATCGAGACAAGCACATACTTTGAGATTTCCTCGACAGATGAGTACAAGAAGCTGAACGTGCCGGCAACCGGAAATGACTTCTTTGCCGAGAGCAGAAGAAGCATCCGCAAGTATGTGCACCCCGAGGACCAAGAGAAGGCCTACAGGCTGCATCACAAGGACGTGATGCTGAGCAACCTGAAGTATCGAAGCACGTTCTCGATGAGCTGGCGTCTGGTGGTAAACGGTCAGGTCAGCCACATCCGGCATACAGAGATCATGGCCAGGGATGGTAAGCACATCATCGTATGCATCGAGAACATCGATGCAGAGGTACGGGCGGAGCTTGCCCTGAAAGCCAACCAGAAGAAGAGCGTAACCTATACCCAGATTGCCGAGAGGTTGGCCGCGCGTTATGACTATATCTACTACATAGACTGCGAAACCTTGCACTATGAGGAGTTCTCTATTAAGGAAAAGGTCGGTGGGCTAAAGGTTCAGAGCGAGGGCGATGACTTCTTTGCAGCTGCCTGGAGAAACGCAGATAGGCTTGTGTATTCAGAGGATAGGGAGCGCATCAGGCTCTTTTTGGACAGGGACCATCTGATTACCGAGCTTGAGAGCAGACGGCAGCTGTCCGAGGACTACCGTATGGTGGTTGGCGGTGGAAAACTGCAGTACACGCGCATGTCGGTGACGTACGCCTCTGACCACAACCACTTTATCATCTGCGTCGAGAACCGCGACGAGAACATCCGCAGGGAAAAGGAGCACTTGGCAGCACTCTCCACCGCAAACGAGATGGCCCGGCGCGATGACCTTACGCACACAAAGAACAAAACGGCGTACCACGAGATCGAGAGCGATCTGCAGAGGCAGATTGACGAAGCCGACCTGCAGGGGACACCTGATAGTCCAATTCCGGCTGGATGCGATCCCTTTGGCATCGTGGTCTGCGACATCAACGGTCTTAAGGTGATCAATGACACAAGGGGACACAAGGCCGGGGATGACTACATCAAAGCTTCCTGCATGCTGATCTGCCGGGTGTTCCAACACAGTCCTGTGTTCCGTATAGGCGGTGACGAATTTGCCGTAGTCCTTCACGACCAGGATTATATGAACCGAGAGCGACTCCTTTTGGGCCTTAGGCGACGGGTTGAGGAGAATGTCCGCATTGGCGAAGGGCCGGTTGTGGCCTCGGGACTTGCGGAGTATAGGGCTGGTGAAGACCATCGCGTCGAGGATGTGTTCAACCGCGCAGATCAGCATATGTACGAGGACAAGACGCGCCTCAAAGAGCTTAAGCTTCTTCAGGAGAGTCGTTCATTTTCGGAGAAGGCAAACATAAGGGCCATCACCGAGGACAGACGCATCATGCTCGATGCCCTGTACCAGGCATTTGAGGTGGTATCGGAAGGAACCTATGTCTACCTTTGCGACATGAAATACGACTTCTCTCGCTGGTCCAAAAACGCGGTGGATACCTACGGTCTTCCCGCTGAGTACATGTATGGCGCAGGGGACATCTGGGAGAACCGGATTCATCCCGAGGACAGGGCAGCTTATCAGAAGGGTATTGAGGAGGTCTTTTCTGGCAATGCTGCTGGTCATGACATGCAGTACCGCGCCAAGCGCATCACGGGCGAGTACGATGTGTGCACCTGTCGCGGTGTTGTGATACGTGACCCATCCGGCGAGCCAGACTACTTTGCCGGCACCATCCGCAATCACGGTATCCAGGGGCATATTGACGTCTTGACCGGGCTTAGAAACCAGTACGGCTTCTTTGAGGATCTGGACAGCCACATCAGAAGAAACGTTGGAATCAGCGTGGCTCTCTTTGGTATCAGCAGATTCTCTGAGATCAACGAGATGTATGGGTATCATTTTGGAAACCGTGTCCTACAGCGCTACGGCAGGGAAGTGTTTGAAAACACGGGGAACATGGGGCATGTCTACCGAATCGATGGGACAAAGTTTGCCGTAATCAGCAACACGCTTTCTGTTGGAGATATGCAGGGATATTTCGATCGTTTTCGCACGTTCCTACACGAGAGCTTCAAGGTGGACGGCAGGCAGATACCGCTCGACCTGCACTGTGGCGCCCTGCGGGTGGATAGCTTTGATGTCGACTCCCAGACGGTGTATGCCTGCCTGAACTATGCCGATGAAGAATCCAAGCTTCGCCAGCATGGCAACCTTGTTGTGTTTCGTAACGAGCTAAACGAGGAAAGCCATCAGCGGCTGGAGCAGCTCCACGCAATTCGTGCCTCCATACCGCGAGGCTACGAGGGCTTCTATCTACTCTATCAGCCGGTGGTGGACGCCAAAACGGAACGTCTCATTGGCGCGGAGGCCCTGCTTCGTTGGAAGAGCGAGCGTTATGGGAGCGTTCCGCCAGACCAGTTTATTCCAATCCTAGAGTCCGATCCGCTTTTCCCCGAGCTGGGAGAGTGGATCTTGCGAGAGGCCATCATTGCGGCAAGGCAGATTCGCATGCAACACCCCGGGTTTGTCGTGAACGTCAACCTGTCCTATACGCAGATGGAAGAGCCCGGTTTTGTGGACATGGTGCTTCATATGCTGAACGAGCTGGAGTATCCGCCAGAGCATCTCTGCCTTGAGGTAACGGAGAGATGCAGGCTACTGGATATGGAGCTTCTGAACAACGTGGTCGTTAGCCTCAAGTCCAGGGGCATCCGTGTTGCGCTTGATGACTTTGGAACAGGGTACTCTTCCGTTGGCGTCATCAAGGAGGTTCCCGTCGATACCATCAAGATCGACCGCAGCTTTGTGCAGACAATAGAGGAGAACGCCATCGCCAGGCAGCTAGTTGGCAATATTGCAGACTTGGCCTCCATCTTTGGCGCAAAGGTCTGTGTCGAGGGAATAGAGACGGCAGGCATGAGAGACATACTCAACCGCTATAGCGTGAGCAGCTTCCAGGGCTATTATTATGCGAGGCCTCTTGAGCTAGAGCAGCTTCTTGAGTGGAGGGGTCGTTCTGACGGGTAACAACCCGATGGATGGAGGAAGACCTACAGGGTTGCAAGGTGTATTCTTGCTAGTGCAAATCCAACTCAAAGGAGTCCTATGCCAGAACACACTTTGGGGCGCAAGCCCCTACGGACCCTTGTGCTTGCGCTTTTGCTGCTTGCAAGCCTCCTGAGTGTCCCACTGACGCCCGCATTCGCTGAGGGTGACGTCCATCATCTAGTCTTTGCCTCCGACTACCACAATACCGAGGGAACCATTGCCACCGCGCTTGAAGGTATGCCACAAGACACCGAGTATGTGAGCATGATTGGTGACATGGTTGGTAGCGGCATGCGGGACATGGCGCCTGAGTATCAGTCCAGCATGATACTTGGGCTTGTGCAGGAATCCCTTCCGGGCATTACGGCCGACCGGTTCTCCATTGTCTGGGGTAGCCATGACGCAAACGTGCAGGACGATGACAACGTGGTCAAATGCAATGGCGGTTACGGATCCAGCGTCATCTATGAGGGTGTGAACGGCGATGGGACGACCGCCTACTATATCTACGCTATCGGATTCTACGAGATGGGCCAAGGCGGGACTACCAGCAGCGATGCGGCTATAGCGTTTAAGGGTTGGGTGGATGGCGTTGACAAGACGATTCCCATCATTGTGCTGTGCCACATGCCCATACAGTCATTGCGTGCGGACAACAAGGGCGCAATCTATTGGAACGAAGCGCTCAACTATGCCGCCACAGGTGTTGACGGCATAACCAATGAGGACGCTGTGGCGCAGATCGAGCGCAATGTCATCTTTCTCTGCGCCCACAATCATACCGTCAGCAACAGCGAATTCTATTTTCCAGCAGGAAGCACCATGAGCGTGCAGGTGGATACCAGCGATGAATCCGGAGATGACGAGATGCCTCCAGCACCTCCTGCGGACATGCCAGAGCTGACAGAAGAGCTGCTGGACCAGCTTGATTCTGGCTCAACTGAAGGCGTCGACGATTCGCTGCTCCAAGCTCTGCCTCGACCTCCGCGCAGGGAGCCCAAGGGTGTGGCATCGCGCGTCTACTACACCTCCCTGGTAGCGGGTTACCTCAAAACCAATTCAAATGCCACGCTATTGACCATAGAAGATGAAGACATCACGCTTCAGAAGTTCAGTGGTGGTCAGCAGGTTGACCTGGGGGTTAACGGGCAGACCGAAGAGCCCGTGACTGGATCGGTGGTCATCCCGCAGTTCACGCATGCAGACCAGGTCAATCATGGCTCGGTGCAGATTGCGGCAGTAGATGAGGCGGAGGCCGTTCTTGACGGGGCAGAGTTTGGCCTATTTTTAGAGGACGAGCAGATAGCCACCTTCCAAGGAGGGACGTTTGAGATCTCAAGTGCCAACGAGAGCTTGGCCCAACTGTTGCCTGCGGCGGGGGAGACCCTGACGCTCACGCTGCGAGAGACTGTTGCACCGCAGGGTTACGAGCGGTCTGGGGCCGAGCATGCGCTTGTCATCAGCGCTACGCAAGAGGATACCTTTGACGCTGAAAGCCGCAGGTACGTGACAACGATTACGTACGAGATGCGTATCGATGACAAAGATCGTTTGCTTGTTGCGCACACAAAGCACGGGGTTACGCCCGCAAGTGTCACGATCACGCCGGTTGCTGACAAGTCAACAGCGGCTACGACAGTAGCCAGAATTGCCCAGTCGTCAGCAAAGGCGCTTCCCAAGACCGGCGACGTGTCACCTATACCCTATGCTGCCGTGATTGCTGCTATTGGTGTGGCGCTGCTCGCTACGGCAGTTACGCGCGCCTGAAGCAGGTTGCCGTCATGCGAGCGATTCTGTTCCCTAAATCGTCAGTCACCTCGACTGTGTAGAAGCCCAGGCTGCGGCCGCTCTTGTCGACATCTGCCGTGGCAATAAGCCGGGTGCCCTTTGCCATCGAGAAGTATTCGATGGAGCTCTGAACAGAGACGGTCGGCTTCTCGCCGATATTGCAGGCGATGGCTAGCGCAAAGTCCGCCAGCGTGAAGATTGCCCCGCCCATGACGTGACCCTGCGCGTTCATGTGCTGGGGGCCGATGGTGAAGGCGCAGACGCTGTGGCCAAAGGACGCCTCTATCACCTCGCAGCCGCAGGCCTCAGAGGCAAAACGGTCATTTCCGAAGTAATCACGGACCTCTTCGATGGAGTTTGTTTCGTCCAGCATGGCGCCTCCTTCTCGCGGTAACGTGAGTATGCTATCAGGGCATGACCCGCCAAGGAGCATCCGTAACATTGTGGGACAAATTAGTAACGCATGCGACACTCCACCAGAGGGGCGGCACACCGCAAGCCTGTATAATGTGAGGGCAATTGCGACAGCTGCGATGACGGGCTAAGTCGAGAAGGAAGCGCTGCATATTTGCAGTAGTGCAGACCAGATTTGCCCGATTGTCGTCTGTCCTGAAAAAGATACGTATCCCCCAAAGCCCTTGGTTGTCGTTTGCAACATCTACTATGGCCTGCCCGTAAAAGCATGCGTGAGGGGCATGGATAGGTGTACACGATTGGCATTGGTAATTGCAGCTAGAAGCGTGTACCCTTACACCAAGAGAGAATGCGCTCACATGCATCCCACCAAGGAGAGGAGTACGGTCATGGATTTTATGCCCCAGAAGAAGCTTGGCTTTGGCCTTATGCGCATGCCGCTTTTGGACCCAAATGATGCTGCCAACGTAGACATAGAGCAGGTCAAGCAGATGGTCGACCTGTTTATGGCCAAGGGCTTCACGTACTTTGACACTGCCTGGATGTACAACGGCTTTGCCAGCGAGCGCGTGGCAAAGGAGGCGCTTGTCGACCGCTATCCGCGTGAGAGCTTTACGCTGGCAACCAAGCTGCACAACGGGTTCTTCGACTCGCTCGAGGGACGCGACGAGGTCTTCAACCAGCAGCTCGAGAAGACCGGTGCCGGCTACTTCGACTACTACCTGCTGCACGGCATCGAGGCGGGCAGCTACCCGCACTACGAGAAGTACGACTGCTTCCAGTGGCTGCTCGACAAGAAGGCTGCGGGCTTGGTGCGCCACGCCGGCTTCTCCTACCACGACAGCCCCGAGCTGCTGGACGAGATCCTCACCAAGCATCCCGAGATGGAGTTTGTGCAGCTTCAGATTAACTACCTCGACTGGGAGAGCGAGTGGATCCAGTCGCGCGCTTGCTACGAGGTGGCACAAAGGCACGGCAAGCCCGTCATCGTAATGGAGCCCATCAAGGGCGGGACCTTGGCCAACGTACCTGCTGAGGCCGAGGCGCTGCTCAAGGGCATGGAGCCCAGCCTCTCCGTCGCCAGCTGGGCTATCCGCTTTGCGGCGAGCCTGCCAGGTGTGATGTGCGTGCTCTCTGGCATGAGCAGCCTTGCCCAGATGGAGGACAACCTCTCTTACATGGCTGACTTCCATCCACTGACCGAGGCCGAGCGAGACACCTGTTTTAAGGTGGCCGACCTCATCAACGCCCAGACGGCCATCGCCTGCACGGCCTGCCACTACTGCACCGACGGTTGCCCGATGCACATCTGCATCCCCGAGTACTTCTCGCTCTACAACGAGGACATGCGCGACGACCTCGAGCACAAGGGCTGGACCATCAACTTCACCAACTACGGGAAGCTTGCCGAAGAGTTCGGCCGCGCGAGCGACTGCATCGGCTGCGGTCAGTGCGAGGAGATGTGCCCGCAGCACCTGCCCATCATCGAGACGCTGGAGAAGGTGGCTGCCCACTTCGAGCAATAGGAACAATCTATCCACGTGCGACGAGGCCGCTGCGCCCCTTTAGTGGCGCAGCGGCCTCGTCGTGCCCTCTTTGCGCTATCCTTTCAGCTATGAAGGAGGCGACATGTGCGAGCTCTTTGGCATCAACTCTCGACGGCCCGTTCTGGCCAACGAGCATCTTCGGACGTTCTTTGAGGACAGCGTGTGGCACCCGCACGGCTGGGGACTCTCTTGGCGCGAGAACGGAAGCGTTGTCCTATACAAAGAGGAGCTTCGTGCAGTAGACTCCGTTCTTCTCAGGGACGTGCTGGACACACCAATTTGTTCGGCAAATGTGGTTGCACATATTAGAAACGCAACAAAAGGCATACCCACCTACAACAACTGCCACCCCTTTGTGAGAGAAGATGCAAGCGGCTGCTCTTGGGTCATCGCGCACAATGGGACCATCCTTGACAACCGCCTGACTGATGGGTA
>JAFWLX010000054.1 GCA_017510875.1 Atopobiaceae bacterium
GCTTATCTGCGTAAACGTGGGATCGACACCGTTGGCCAGCAGAGAAGCGCTGCCAAAGTCCACCAGACAGAGGTCAAAGTCGCCCGAGGCGAGCTGATCGGTGGCGGACACGGCGTCCGTGCGCAGCATGACGTTGCGCGGAGAGAGGTCGCGATGCACGAAGCCCTCGTCCAGCTCGCCCGCGCGCTGGAGTATGCGCAGCACGGCCTGTCCAAGGCTCGCCACCACGCGCAGGGGAAGTGGCTCGGTCCTGCTCCGCATAGCCTCACGCAGCGTGGTGCCCTCCACCCACTCCATCACGATTACGGGATTGCCCTGGCTCAGACCAAACCCATAGAGTTTGGGAAATCCCCGCAGGTGGGCAAGCGCCACGTGGATGCGATATTCCTCCCAAAAGGCAGCAACGTGGCCCTCGGTTACGTAGTCGGGCGTGCCGGACGGCGTGGACGAGGGGCTGCCGCCGATGGAGTGTCTCAGCAGCCGGCGGTGCGCGGAACCCGAAGGCGTTTGTCCGCTGCCATTGGCAGTTGCCACGCGCAGACGCTTGAGGGCAAACTGCTCGCCAAGGACGTTGGTTGCGCGCACGAGCTCCGAGCTGCCGCCCCTACGACGCGTGGACGGAGCCGAGAAGAGCGTCATAAAGCGCCGGCGGACATCGTCCTCGGCGTCGGGCGACACCACAAAGGCCGCATCGAACAGTTCGAGCTCCACGAGCTGCATGTCTTCGGTAAAGGTTTGCATAGTGCGTATTATGCACCCAAACGCGGGTGGCGGTTGGGGCGGTTGCGGGCGCTCGGGACAGCCGTCCGCTGGCTGGGCTGCGCTTTCCTCAAAAGGGTGGGGGCTTTTATCGGCAATACCCCTTGGCCCTTTTGAGGGGAGAAGTTCTCATCAAGCCTCTGACCTTGGGTTTTTACCGATACCCCTCAAACCCCCTACCCCTTATTCACGCAAAAGGCCCCAGGGTTTTGGGATATCTTTTTATAAAACCACGGTCGCGCCATGTTGGTCAAGCCATTTTCTTGTACAGGTTTTTCGCCGTCGGCAACACCAAAATTGAAGCTGTATTGGTGTGTCTGAGCTGGTCGAAGACGGAAGGAGTGGTCGAAGTGAGAAGTGGTGGGAAGGCGGTCGCACGAAGGGCATCGGCGCTGCTGATGAGCGCGCTGCTAGCGTTCTCTACGTGCCCGGTGGAAGCAATGGCGCAGGAGCAGGACGACGGCGAAACAGAATCACCAGTGCTGTTGGTGGACGATGATGGCGTGACCACCGACGAAATGGGTAACTTTGCACAAGAGCTTCCTCCCACAGAGCCGATCGAGGACGAAATCCTGGATCAAACAGCCGAAGACGAAGCAGAGCCACTCGAAGAAGACCTAAACCAGACGCCTGAAGACACGGACGAAGCCGGGCAACCCGTAGGTGAAGAGACGCAGGGCACTGAAGAACCCACCGTTACGGAGGATTCGCAAGAAGCGTCAGAGTCACTCTCAATTGAACCCATTCGTGAGCAATCGACCGGGACCATGCTTGTTGACGAGAACCCCAGCGGCAAGAGCTATTTCTTTGACTTGAGCGATGAAGCCGATAAGACTACGGCGAAGGTCAAGGTCTATGGGATGACCTCGGGTAACGTTTCGTATGATGCCGCGACGGGGACCTTGCAGCTAAACAATGCAAACGTTAATGGAGAGATTGAGTCTGATGGCGATATCACGCTCGAGCTTGTTGGCGGCAATACGGTCCGTGGCTACGACAGCTTTTACGAAGGCTCGTACTACGACAACGAGGCTCGCGATTACGTTTACTACGAAGACTATGCCAATGGACACAAAAACTCATACGATGCAGCTATAGATGTGAATGGAATGCTTACTGTTAACAGTGACGGCTCCATTAATACTTACTACAGCGTCTCGTGCACATCACTCGAAATCAAGAACGGAACAATCGACAGCAGCATCAATACCAACGGCGGTAAAGCCACTATATCCGGGGGAACCGTCAGCAGCGTTGATACCAACGGAGGCAGCGCCACCGTGTCCGGGGGAGACGTCGGCAGTGTCTACACCAGCGGCGGTAACGCCACTGTTTCCGGGGGAACCGTTAACGATGGCGTGTACACCGGCAAACGAAACGATGACGAAGAGTACACCGTCTTGGGCGACCTTTCCATTTCGAACGGCACCACCTACGGTGGTATTTCATGCGGTAAGCTCACGGTCACCGACGGGACCATTATTAGCGGGGATGACTACTACGACAAGAACCAATTATCCTGCACATCTCTCGAAATGAAAGGCGGCAAGATAGATGGAACGGCCTATACCAACGGAGGCAATGCAACCGTAACTGGCGGCAACATCACAAGCGACATCGATGCTGGAAACGGAAGCCGATACTCGGAGTCCACTGCCTGGGGTAACGTCACTATCTCGAATGGAACAATTGGCGCCGACATATCATGCAGCATCCTCAAGATCAATGGTAAGACAAAGATTGGTGGCAAAGCCTATACGCATGGAAGCGATGCAACCGTAACAGGCGGCACTATCACAGGTGGAGTCAACACCGGCAAGAGAAACGACGACGAGGACTACGTCGGTTGGGGCA
>JAFWLX010000055.1 GCA_017510875.1 Atopobiaceae bacterium
GAAGGACTGACCGCCAGCCATTGTAGCTGCAACATTGGTCACGCATTCCCACCTGCCCCGTGCTACCTTCGCACAACCTTTTGCCAACCTAACACGTAGTTTGGCGCCAACATTGCCTTGCTATCGTGCATGCCCCATAGGAAGCAGCTAAAGGAGGTATGCATGGCGCTGTATTGGCCCGAGAAGAAGGTTGCGCTTGATATCATCGACGATCCCTGTAGGCGGCCCTTTACGGGAGGCGACGATTGGACGGTGCTGCAGGTAACCTGCGATGAGCTGGAAGATTACAAGAGCTATCGGCATGTCATGGCCCAGCTTGCCGCTTTGCTAGACAAACAGGTGCCCGATGATGGCGAGTGGGAGAGGAACCGCGAGCTGCGCAGTCGTCTTATGTCTCAAGTTGCCTGAGAGAAGAGGGGTCCCAGCATTGCTGGGACCCCTCCGAGTCGCCTTTGTGTGCGGTTATACCGCGTCGTTCTTAGCGCTCGCCAGCGGCGCGCTTCTCCTGGTACTCGGCGGCAAGACGCTGCTGGATGTCGCCTGGCACCTGCTCGTAACCGCTCAGCTCAAGCTCGAACTCGCCCGTACCACGGGAAAGCGAACGCAGGCGGGTGGCGTAGTCGGTGACCTCTGCGTAAGGCACGGTGGCCTCGACCATGGTCTCGCCGGCACCGGCGGCACCCATGCCCTCAACGCGACCGCGCGAGCTGGAGATGTCGCCCATTACGGCGCCAGCGTAGCTCTCCGGCACGGTGATCTTAAGGTGCGCCATGGGCTCGAGCAGAACGGGCTTGGCACCCTTGACGGCGTCCTGGAAGCCCAAACGAGCGGCTGTTTTGAAGGCCATCTCGTTGGAGTCGACCGGATGGAACTGGCCGTCGTACACGGCAACCTTGACGTCGATGACAGGATAGCCCGCCAGCACGCCACCGGCCATGGTCTCCTGGACACCCTTGTCAATGGCGGGGATGAAGCCGCGCGGGATGGCGCCGCCCACAACCTCGTCGAGGAACTCGTAGCCCGCATCGGGGTTGGGCTCGATGCGCAGACGGCAGTCTGCAAACTGGCCGGAGCCACCGGTCTGCTTCTTGTGGCGGCCATGGCCCTGGGCGGTCTGACGGATGGTCTCGCGGTACGGGATGCGCAGCGGGACGATCTTGGCCGTAACCTTGGCGCGCTCCTTCAGACGCTCGAGCAGCACGGCAACCTGAGCCTCGCCAAGGGCAGAGACGATGGTCTGGGCGGTCTCCTCGTCGCGCTCGACCTTGAGCGTGGGGTCGGCATCGGCAGAGCGCTGCAGGAAGTCGTACACCTTGCCTTCGGTGCCACGTACCTCGGGCTCGATGGCCACACGGTGCAGCGAGTTGGGGAACTTAAACGATGCAATGGCAACCTTGCCGGTGGCAGACAGGGTGTCGCCGGTAAGGGCGTCAATCTTGGGAACCACGCAGATGTCGCCAGCGGCGACAGACTTGACCTCGGAGGTCTCACGGCCGGTCATGCTGTAAAGATGGCCAAGACGCTCGCTCCTGCCCGTGCGGGAGTTGATGAGCTCGACGCCAGGCGTGACGGTGCCGGTAAGCACCTTGATGAACGAGTACTTGCCGTTCTGCGGATCGTTGAGGGTCTTGAAGACAAAGACAACCGGACGTCCGTCGGCAGGATCAATATCAAGCTTCTCGCCATTGACCAGCGGCACCTCACCAAAGTCTGCCATCGTGGGGAACCATGAAACGGCAGCGTTGAGAATGGAGATGATGCCCTCTTCCTTAACGGCGGAGGCGGCAAAGGCAGGCACGAACACGCGGTCGCGGATGGCCTTGGCAAGCAGGCCCTCAAGCTCATCCTGCGTGATCTCTTCGCCCTCGAGGTACTTCATCATGATCTCGTCGTCAGCCTCGGCAACCACGTCAACCAGCTCTTCACGAGCGGCCTCGGCGGCGTCAAGATACTCTGCGGGAATCTCTTCTTCCACAACCTTGGTGCCCTCAAGATGGCGTGCCTTCATATGCACGACGTCAATGATGCCCTTGAAGTCGTCACCGGTGCCCATGGGGATGGTAACGGCAGCAACACGCTTGCCAAAGCGCTCTTTGCAGGTTGCCAGAGCGGCATCAAAGTCTGACTCGGGACGGTCAAGACGGTTGATGACCACGGCACGAGCCGTTGCAAGGTCCTCGGCGGCATACCACAGACGGGTTGTGATGGTTTGGGGACCGTCGTTTGCGTCAACCACAAACAGAGCTGCCTCGGCAGCGCTCATGGCCGTGTACGCGTCGCCCACAAAGTCAGGATAGCAAGGAGCGTCGAGTACGTTGATGCGCGTTCCCTTCCACTCGATGGGAGCAATGGTGGTCGAGATGGAGAAGCCGCGTGCGCCCTCCTGACCATCATAGTCGAGCGTAGGCTTGGTGCCCGCATGTCCGCCCAGACGGGTGGTCTTGCCCGTAAGGTGCAGCATTGCCTCGGCCAGCATCGTCTTGCCCGTGCCGGCCTGGCCGACAAGGACCACATTTTTGACAGGTACTTCCTTTGCCATCGTTCCTCCTAAAACCCATGCGGCCGTTTGCGACGGGACAACCCCGGACAGCCGCGCTTTTCCAAGCTGGGCGTGAAAACACGCGTTTTCCACCATACCTCTTATTGGCTCGCTGAACAAACGTTTTATCGGGAGTGGCAAGGTAATTTAACTCTACCGCCGCTTTCCGCGGCCCTGCCAGAGGGGGCGACCAAAAGGTCCGCAGGCTGCTACACTGGTCACATGGGATACCAGACGTACACATGCCCCATTGCACAAAGCTGCGGAGGCTGCGAGACACTCGCAGTCCCCTACCCCATTCAGCTGCAACGAAAACAGCAGCAGGTAGAGCAACTGTTTGCAGATCTTCTTGGAACAAGCGCCAGCAAGGTCATCGAGCCCATCGTGGGCATGGATGAACCTGTGCGTTACCGCAACAAGGCGGCCACGCCCTTTGCGCCGGGCCCCAAGGGCACCATTCGCAGCGGGTTCTTTGCCAAGGGAACGCATCATATTGTGCGCTGCCGTGCCTGCATCACCGAAGACCCGCGCTGTCGACGCGTGCTCAACTCGTTTGTCCGCACGGCAGAGCTGTGCCACGTCTCAGCTTATGATGAGGACAAAGGTCATGGCTTGCTGCGCCACGCGGTGGTGC
>JAFWLX010000056.1 GCA_017510875.1 Atopobiaceae bacterium
CCATGTACGCGCGCCGTGCCCTCGATGCAGCCCTCCTGGCAGTTGAGCGCGTCGATAAGCACATACGACAGCTCGTGCGAGAAGATGCCACGTTTGCCCTGCTCAAACCGCTCGTAGAGGTACTGTTTGCCCGAGACCACGCGTACCGAGGTGTCATCTCCCAAAAGCCACTTTACGTTGTCGGCAAGTCCGCCCGGCGCCGGGTAGTACGAGCCAAGCCCGTATTCAAAGCTGTCAAACTCGCCGTCCTCGTCAGAGAGCTTGCCCTGCAGGTGCTCCATGAGCTTGGGGAACGTCACGTTGTACTGCACAAGGTTGGGTTGGCGCTGCACCTCTAGGGACTTGCAAATGCAGGGCCAAATGAACCAAAACGACTCGGTCATGCCCAGCTGCTCGCGGCAGTAGGTTGCCAGGCACATGAGGGGGCTCAGCACGGGCAGCAGGCGCGGCAGAAGGCTGGGAATCCAGTGCTCGATGTAGGACACCACCACGGGGCACGAGGTAGAAATCATTGACTGCCTGCCGCCATCCTTCAGGTACTTGAGGTAGGCCCACGTGCAGATGTCGGCGCCCAGCGACACAGGTATCACCTTTTGCACGCCCATGCGCTTGAGGGCGCCCAAGATCTTGCGATAGCTGCGCGGGTACTTGGCCGCAAACGAGGGCGCCACAAGAACGCTGATGCTCTTTCCGGCTGCAAGGTCGTCAAAGAACGCGGCTGTGTCATCGTGATACTCGCGCGCGCCGTGGGCGCACACGTCAATGCAGGCGCCGCACACAATGCAGCGGCTTGCGTTGATCTTGATCGACGACTTTTGCGGCCCGCTCATTGACATGCTGGCGCCAAACGAGCTGCAGATGCGTACGCACTTGTTGCATCCAATACAGCTGTCATTGGTATAGATGAGTCCCTCTTGCATGTTTATACCTCCTGCCGCAGGCGTGCGGCCTCTTGTTACCCCTGCACCTAACCCGCTAGAAGCGCACCATAAACGGACCCTTCTCGCCCTCGTGCGGCTTGATGTCGTCCTTCTCGTCAATCACGTAGCGAATAGGATAGTTGGCGTAGCTGCGGTCAAAGAGGGTAAAGAAGCAGGCGATGTCTGCGCTTCTGCCCTGCAGCTCCATGCTTACGCTGCCGTCGGGCTCGTTGCGCACCCAGCCGCTTAGGCCAAGCTCCTGGGCAACCCTGCGCGCGGTCCACCTAAAGCCCACGCCCTGCACCTCGCCCACAAATCGCATGCGCAGTCGGCGAATGTCTTGCGGGTGGGGTGCCTGCGCTCGTTGGGTGTCTCTGGGGATGTCCATGATGCGGCCCTTCTGTTGCCTTACTTCAACGTACAATAGCATGCATGAGCCCTTAACGTACTCCTTGAGAGGGGGCGGCAGCTATGAACGTAACAAGAAGAGGCCTCCTGGCGCTCTTTGGCATGGGCGGCCTTGCTGGGCTTTCGGCCTGCAAGCGCCAGACCGCAGGCAATGACGACTCCCAAAAGAAGGAGGAGTCCGCCGACAAGCCCAGCGAGCCAAAGGTCGACCTAGAAGAGTTTGAAGACCTGGCCATAGACATGAGCGCATGGGAATACGACGATATTGGCAACTGCTACTACCAGCTTGCGCTTCCGTATTGTCTGAACCCCGGAAGCGAGCAGTACGAGTCGCTCTCCATCTATGTGCCGGGGCCTTACTTTGAGGCAACCAAGAAGGGCAACCGCTACACCTGCACGGTGGTGCCAGGCGCCAAGGTGGGTTCGTTCACGCCCGAGACCGCCCCTGTTGCCATGCCCATCAACTCGTACTCATGCAACGCGCAGGAATGCCCCTCAACCTACAGCTACGAGGGCCTTTCAACCTACCTGGACGCGGGTATCGTCTACGTGTACGCGGGCTTTAGGGGCCGCAGCGGCGGATACGAGTCAACCACGCAGGAGTACTACTCGGGAGGCGCCCCGTGGCTGGTGGCCGACCTAAAGGCTGCCGTGCGCTACCTAAGGTACAACGCCGCGGCGCTGCCCTTTGACGCCTCGCGCGTGTTCATCTTTGGCGCGGGCGGGGGAGGCGGCATGTGCTCGCTCATGGGCGTGAGCGGCAACGCCAGCGTGTACGAGCCCTACCTGTCAAACCTTAAGGTGGCAACACACGACCACGAGGGCAACGACTTGGGCGACGAGGTGTTTGGCGTGGCAAGCTGGTGCTCGGTTGGCTCGTTTGAGTCTGCCGATGCCGCTTACGAGTGGATGATGGGCCAGTACGTCTCGGAGGGAACGCGCCAGGAGGGCACATGGACCAAGCTGCTCTCTGACGACCTTGCTCAGGCTTACGGCGACTACGTCAACGGCCTCGAGCTGGTAGATGGCGAGGGAGAGCCGCTGCGCCTTGACCGCATTGAGGACGCAAGCTTTGGCGGCGGCAGCTATTACGAGCATCTGGTTGACACCATAGCCAGCTCTGCCCAGGACTTCTTCCGCACCACCACCTTCCCGTATGCGGCCATACCCGAGGCGGGCCTGCGCTACTTCCCGGGCAACCCGTCGCTTTCTGCCGAGGCAGAGGCCAGCCAGGACGGGACGGATACAAGCGGCACCGTGTCGGGCGTGCGCCAGATTGAGGCCACGGTGTACGACACGCTTGAGAGCTACATTGCCACGCTCAATGGGGACAACCGCTGGATCACCTACAACGAGAGCACCAAGGAGGTTGACGTCACGGGTCTTTGGGGCTTTGTGCGTGCGTGTCGCCAGCCCGAGTGGGATGTGTGCGCCTACGACATGATTGACCGCTCGGCCCTTGCTAACCAGCTCTTTGGTACCGACGATCAACCCTCGTTGCACTTTGATCCCATGGTGGCGACGCTGGTGGAGGACCGAGCCGAGCGCTACGCGGCCGGCAAGGGCTGGAAGGAGGACGTGGTCTCGGCATGGCGAGGAGACCTGGTAGAGACCGACGCCCTTGAGTACACGGTCACGCAGCGTGTGGGCATGTCAGATCCACTCTCTTTCTTGCGCGCGACTGCCGAGGAAAAGGGCGTGTCGGTGGCGCCGCACTGGCGCATTAACACGGGACTCTTCCAGTCAAAGACCACGCTTGTGGGCGAGCTTAACCTGGCGTGTGCGCTTAGGGCCCATAAGGCCGTGGACGACGTGGCGCTGCAGGCGGTGTGGAATGCGGGCTTTGGTCTTGCCGAGCGCGACGGCGACCCCGAGGTGCGCCTGGTGGAGTGGATCTGCTCGTGCTGTCCGCCTCCCGCAGAGTCCGATGAGGACAACAAGAAAGAAAACGCATAAACATACGCCAGTCTGATGGACAATGCAATAAGATTTCGACTAATAGGCGCTAAATTTCCTCCCTTCGTGATAGAATGAAACAACCATCACGAAGGGAGGTGCGACGTGTACCACGTAGGCGAGTACATTGTCCATCCGGGTCAGGGTGTCTGCAAGGTTGACGAGATTGTTCTAGAGCCCCAGGAGACCTACCTGCTGCTTCCCGTGGGCGTGCGTCATCCCATGCGCATCAGCTTTCCCGTGTCAAGCGAGGCGCGACTGCGTCCCGTGCTCTCAAGGGGAGAGGCCGAGGCCCTGATTGGCGAGTACCCGCACATGGACGTCGACACCTTTACCGAGCGCAGTGCCGCGCTTGAGGAGGAGCACTTTAAGAAGAAGATTCGCACGGGCACCTGCCGCGATTCCGTGTGCGTGGTCAAGACCTTCCGCAGGCGCATTGCCGAGGTCCGCGCGCGCAACAAGAAGCCTCCCGTGGTGTACGAGCGCATTCTCAAGCAGGCAAGAGAGCGCTCGCTTGCCGAGCTTGCCGTCGCGCTCGAGATTACCGCCGACGACGTGCGTGCCATCTTTGAGCAGCAAGGCGACGAGGACTTCTCCCTTAACTAGCGGCTTTTGCTTCCCACGCGCCGGCCACGGACGGCGCGTGGGAAGGCCCGAGGCTCCCTCTGTTACCATC
>JAFWLX010000057.1 GCA_017510875.1 Atopobiaceae bacterium
CGCGAGACGTCATTGGCTACGATAAGATCGCATCCCTTGCGCGCCAGCTTTGCCTGCGCGTAGGAGATAAGGTCGTTGGTCTCGGCGGAAAAGCCTATGACCACGCGGTCACCCTTGCTCTTGCTGAGGGCCGCCAGTATGTCTTGGGTCTCCACAAGCTCGATGACATCCATGCGCTCGACGGTCTTCTTAAGCTTGTGGTCGGCCTTGTGCTTGGGCGTGTAGTCGGCAACCGCAGCCGTGCAAATGGCGGCGTCGGCCCCCTCAAAGGCCGCAAGGCAGGCATCGAGCATCTGGGCCGCCGATACCACATCGATGCGCTCCACACTGGCAGGCGTCTGGAGCGACACCGGGCCCGAAACCAGGCGGACCTTGGCCCCACGTGCTGCCAGCTCGGCGGCAATGGTGTATCCCATCTTGCCGGTAGACGCATTGGCAATGAAGCGCACCGGGTCTATGGCCTCACGCGTTGGGCCAGCGTTGACAAGCACCACCTTGCCCTCAAGGTCACGCGGCCGCTGGCCCAGCGCAAGCACCTGGAATGCGGCCTGGGCGATGTCAGACACCGCGGGCAGCTTTCCCTCGCCTATGTCTCCGCAGGCCAGAAGGCCTGTGTCGGGCATCACCACATGCACGTCACGGGCTCTGAGCGTCTGCACATTGGCCTGCGTGGCAGGGTTTTGCCACATGCGCACGTTCATGGCAGGCGTCACCAGCACAGGACAGGCGCACGCCAGAAGCGTTGAGCTCACGGCGTCATCGGCAATGCCTGCGGCCATCTTGGCAATGATGTTGGCTGTTGCCGGACACACCACGGCAAGGTCGGCCCAGTCAGAAAGCGTAATGTGCGGTATGGGGTCCTCGTCAATGCCGTAGAGAGTGTCGACCACCGGCGCATGCGTAAGCGCCTCAAAGGTGACCTTTCCCACAAAGCGCTCGGCATCGTCTGTCATGCCCACGCGCACCTCGTGACCTGCCTTCTGGAAGGTACGCAACAGCTCGCAGGCCTTATAGGCGGCAATGCCGCCCGTCACAAACAGAGCAATGTTACTCATCGACAAGCGCCCCCTCGGTTACAAGCATACGATGGCAATAAGGACATTCCGTAATAATGGGGCCGCGCATGAGCTCGCCAAAGATGCCCTGCTGCAGCTTGACGCGGCAGGTGGTGGGCATGTTGCCACGCAGGCGCTCTACCGCAAGACCGCCAAAGCGCTTGGCCGCCTTGGCGTACTTGTCGGCCACGTCCTGCGATATGTCTGCAAGCACGGCCTTGCGCTCGGCAGCCAACACGCGCACGCGCGCCATGATGTCGGCCGACTGGCGCTCGTAGGACTCCTGTTGCACGGCGCGCTCGTCGTTGAGCTTGGCCGCAAGGTCGTTGGCGTTTTGCTCGGCCTTCATGAGCTTCTCAAGATTGCCCTCAAGCTCGCGATGCTTGTACTCAAGCTTCTCGAGCTGCTTGGCCAGCGCCGTAAGGTGCGCCTCAAGGTCGCGCACGCCGCGAAAGTCTTGGGCGCGCTGCTGTGCCTCGGCCTGTATCTCGCTCACACGGTCTTTCGTCTTAAGCTGGGCGGCCTCGTTGTCGTCAAGGTCGATCTCGGCGTCTTTGCGCTGTCCCACAATGGTCTTAAGCTTGCCTGCCAAGTTCTTCTCGGCAGCCTGTATGGCAGCCAGCTTCTTTTGCTGGGGCATGGCTTTGAGCTGTGCGTTCAGGCGCATGAGCTCGAGGTCTATCTCCTGGAGCCTGAGCAGGGCCTGTGATTCTGTCATGTGTCCTCGATTCGTAGGCTATCTATGGGCTAGCGCGCCTTGCGTGCGCTTCTCCTGTTTGCAGTTTCTATAAGCACCTGGGCAAAGCTGTGCAGCGTCTCTTGGCTCACGCGCTCGTCAAACGATATGCGCAAGCTGCACAGGGCCTCCTCGCGCGGCACGCCCATGGCCAGCAGCACGTGGCTTGCGTCAAGCGAACCTGACGAGCAAGCCGAGGCCGCCGAGACCTCATAGCCTGCCTGGTCGCACTCAAGCACCAGCGTCTCGGAGTCCACGCCTGGCACCAGCACCGACACGATGCCAGGCAGCCGAGAGTCCCAATCCAGCTGGTCATAGGGAATGGACGCCACAATGCCCGTGTCTTGTGCCAAGAGCTCGCGGCAGAGGGACTTTGCAAGGGATGTGGTCTTGTCCTTGCGCTCTGCCAGCTGTGCCGTGCAGTCGCTTACCGCCGCGGCAAAGGCAAGTGCGCCGCAGACGTCCTGGGTACCGGCGCGCAGGCCTCGCTCTTGTCCGCCACCAAAGCTTTGTGGTCTCATGTGAACGCGCTGACGGCAGGCAAGGGCGCCTATGCCTACGGGGCCACCAATCTTGTGGGCGGCAATGCTCACAGCGTCCACATCTTTAAGCTCAAGCGGAATGCGACAAAAGCCCTGAACGGCATCCGTATGCATAAGCGCGCCCGCCTTGTGGGCCGCTTGTGCCACTTGCGCCACCGGCTGGATAACGCCGGTCTCATTGTTGGCACACATAAGCGAGACCAGTGCGGTGTTGCGCCCAAGCAGACGCTCCACCTCTTGCGGCGTAACCTGGCCTTCGCGATTGGGCTTGGCGTAGAGCACCTCAAAGCCTCGCGCCTTAAGCGCAGGAGCCACGTCAAGCACCGAGTCGTGCTCGATGGCAGAGAGAATCACCTGGGTACGCAGGCGGTCACGATCACGTGCGCCCTCGGCCAGGCCCAGCAGCGCCAGGTTGTTAGACTCCGTACCGCCCGAGGTAAAGGCCACATCAATTGGCCTGAAGGCTCCGCCAAGGGCCTTGGCAATGGTTGCGCGCGCCGAGTCAAGCGCGCGTGCGGCCTGGCGGCCCATGGTATGCAGCGAGTTGGGATTTGCCCCCGCGTAGGGCGCCTGCTCATAGCCCTCGCGCGCAAGGCGAGCCGCCTCGGCAAGCGGCGCCGAGGCAGCGTAATCGAGGTATACGTGATGCGTTGGCATGGCTAACCCCTCTTGCCGCAACCCAGCTGTGTCGCGCGGCGAATCTCGTAGATGGCCTGCTCGGGGTCGGGCGACTTGAACACCGAGCTGCCGGCAACCAGCACGTTTGCGCCACATTTTGTCACGTATGCGGCGTTGTCGGCAGTGATGCCACCGTCAACCTCTATGAGCGGGTTCACGCCGTGCCGCGCCGCCATGTCGCGCACCTGACGAAGCTTCTTAAGGGAGCGCTCGATAAAGGTCTGGCCGCCAAAGCCGGGGTTGACCGACATCACCAGCACCAGATCTAGATCGTCAATCAGGCTATCGAGTACCGAGACGGGCGTACCGGGGTTTATGGCTATGCCGGCCTTTGCGCCGTGCTCCTTGATGGCCCACACGGTTCTGTGCGCATGAAGCTGAGCCTCGTAGTGGAAGGTGATGATGTCGGCGCCAGCAGCCAGATAGGCCGCAAAGCGGCGATCAGGGTCGGCGATCATAAGATGCACGTCAACCGGAAGGTTGCTGTGACGCTTTACCTGCTCAAGGAGGCCCGGCCCAAAGCTTAGGTTGGGGACAAACACGCCATCCATAACGTCAAAGTGCAGGTAATCGGCCGTCTCTATCGCATCGAGCTGCTCGGCAAGCCGCAGCTGGTCGGCAGCCAAGATGGAAGGTGCAACGCGCACATCAGAAAGCATGTGGTATCCCCTATTCAGTTGGGCAGAGCAGGCGACAGGCACTGCCGCCTCAGTTTGTATTCACCTACCAAAGGATAGCGCATTCGGCCAACCCGTGTAGGCAACCAGGGTAGGCGTTCTGCTACTTCTTGTGTACCGAGAAGGCGTTCTCCTCGCCCTTAAGCAGGCGCTGGATATTCTCGCGGTGAGACCAGATGACCATGATGCTCACAAGCACCGTGGGAATGATTGCCCCCGGGGTAAAGCCAAGCACAAAGCCCCAGATGGGCATCGAAATAGCCGCACAGATTGAGCCTAGCGACACATAGTGCGTAGGCAAGGCAGCCAGCAAGAACACCGCGAGCGAGAGCAGGGCCACCGGCCAGCTTAGGCCAAGCCCCGCACCAAGGCCCACCGAGATGCCCTTTCCTCCGTGAAAGCCCAGATAGGGCGAGAACACATGGCCGCACACGCAGGCAGCCCATACCAGGGCCGCGCACCAGCCATGGCTTTGCTGCGGTGTCGTAAGCGACCAGTCGCCACCCAAGCAGATCTGCGCCAGCAGGTATCTAAAGAGCAGCACGCAAATGGTGCCCTTGATGACATCAAAGAAGAACGTGATCGCGGCGGCCTTGCCACCAACCGAACGCGCAACATTGGTCATTCCAATGTTTCCCGAGCCCACCGAGCGGATATCGATTCCGTTTGCACACGCGATGATCAGCCCAAAAGGAATGCCACAGATAGCAAATGATACGACCATACCTATGATCGTGAGCAGAAGCGGACTCATGCCTTGTCATCCTTTCGACGGAACTTGAGGCGTATGGGCGTTCCCACCAAGTCAAACGACTCGCGCAGTCGGTTCTCTAGGTAGCGCTCAAAGTTGTCATCCACAAGATCGGGCGCATTGCACCAGAAGGTAAAGACCGGTGGCTTGGTTCCCGTTTGCGTGGCGTACTGCAGACGCAGGCGCCGCTTGCCCGAGCTCACGGTATGTCCCGATTCGCGAAGACCGGTAAGGAAGTCGTTGAGCTGGGAGGTCTTGATCTGCGAGCGGTGTGCCTCGGAGGCCTTGATGGTGGTGGCAAACACGCGGTCGATGGCACGGCCGGTAAGCGCCGAGGTGGTGATGGCGGGAGCCCATGTGGCAAAGGTCATGCGCTTGTCCAGCGAGTTCTGTATGTCCTCGCGCTGTTGGGCGTCCTCGACAAGGTCCCACTTGTTAAGCACGATGACCAACGCGCAGCCACGATCGATGGCCATGCCGGCAAGCTTTTGGTCCTGCTCGGTAAGGCCCACCGAGCAGTCCACCACAAGCAGTGCCACCTCGGCCCTATCCATTGCCTCTAGGCCGCGCACCAGGCTGTAGTACTCCACGTCCTCGTGGACTTGGGTCTTCTTGCGCATGCCCGCGGTGTCAACCAGGCGAATCTTGTGGTCCTTCCACACGACCACCGTGTCAATGGCATCGCGAGTGGTTCCCGCCACATCGCTGACGATGGCGCGCTTCTTGCCCGACAGACGGTTTACCAGCGACGACTTACCCACGTTGGGACGACCGATGATGGACACGGGGAGCGCATCGTCATCTGGGTCCTCGGCCTCGTCAACAGGCTCGGGAAGCGCAGCCACGATATCGTCAAGCAAGTCTCCCGTGCCATGACCATGGGCTGCCGAGATGCCGCGGGGCTCGCCTACGCCCAGCGAGTAGTAGCCCCAAGTCTCAAGGTCCTTCTCGGGGTTGTCCAGCTTGTTCACGCAGAGGAACACGGGCTTGTCGGACTTGCGTACCACGCGGGCAACCTCTTCGTCCTCGTCGGTTACGCCCACGGTACCGTCAACCACAAACACAATGACGTCGGCCTCGTCGCAGGCAGCCAGTGCCTGCTCGCGAATGCGCGGGGCAAAGGTGTCCTTGCTCTTAAGCGACTCGATGCCGCCCGTGTCTATGAGCACAAACTCGCGTCCGTTCCAGTCGGTGGTGTGATACGAGCGGTCGCGCGTCACACCGCGCGACTCGTGCACAATGGCATCACGTTTCTCGGCAAGGCGGTTGACCAGCGTGGACTTGCCCACGTTGGGCCTCCCCACAACGGCCACTATAGGTTTGGGCATAACAGTTCCTTCCGTCTGTCTAACTAAGACAGCATACCACGGATGGGGGCCGTAACAGAAGGGGCCTAGATAGTCCCACAGCATTCAAGCAGCACGTCAAGGAGGGCGTGTGGGGCGGTTTGCGCGATGCGGACCGTTGCGCCTCGTGCGGTGAGTTCGGCCACAATATGCTGCTGGGTGTCGCCGTCAAGAGTCATGTGATCAAAGTTGAACATGGCCTCGGGAAGAACGACCACGGTATTGTGCAGGTCAGCCGGCAACTGGGCCAACAGGTCACACGAGACGATGAGGCCTGTCACGTTGACATCTCCACCGTAGTAGTTGTTACGGATGGCATAGGGCGCAGCTTGTGCCTTGGGCAAGCCAAGCGTATGGGCCCAGTTACAGCAGAACTCCTCGATCACGCCTGCAGCAGCCTCGCCACAGACAAACAACATGCGCCGATCCAGCTCCTGCATCCGTTGCGATATGCGGGCAAGATCATCGCGCCTCTCCAAGCAAACCTCATGCGCCTCGTCCAAGAAGCTGCGGAGCATGCCAATGCCGTCATAGAACTGGGGGTAGCCATCGTAGGTGTCGGCAGGCGGCACGGGAAGGTCTGCATCCAGATAGAACTCGTCGGACAGCTGAAAACGCGTGATGCCAAGCTCTCTGCGGGCACGGGCTTGGTAGGGCTCCAGCATACGAATGACCTTGCGCGATGCCTCTTGGTCCTCGGAGAAAGACGACGAGAATCGCCGCGAGTACTTGGTGTAGCCCATGGGGACAAGCGCCAACGAGGTGAACGAGGGCCACTTCTCTACCCAGTCGAGCGTACGACGAAGCTCGTCACCATCGTTTATGCCGGCACAAAGCACAATCTGACCGTGGACCTCAATGCCCGCCTCTAGCAGACGCTCGAGCACATCAATGCCACGCTGTGCATGACGACCGATAAGAGAGCATCGCACCTCTGGCGAGATGGCGTGCAGCGAGACGTTCATGGGCTCTAGGCGGCAATCGATGATACGGTCAACCTCGTCGTCGCTCACGTTGGTAAGGGTGACAAAGTTGCCCTGCAGAAACGAGAGGCGGTAGTCGTCGTCACGGAGCGAAAGCGAGGCACGGGCGTCATCCGGCAGCATGGCCATAAAGCAGAACTGGCAGGCGTTGACGCAGGTACGGATGCCATCAAAGAGCACGTCGGTGAACTCTATGCCCCAGTCCTGCCCGGGCTGGCGATAGAGCACAGCACCGTAGAGCTCCTCTTCCTCGGGAACCCACACAACAAGCTCGGCCTCGTTTCCGTCGGCCTCCCAGCGCCAGTCGATGATGTCGCGCAGCGGCACATCGTTTACGGCATCAATGCGCATGCCGGGCTCAATGCCCGCATCATCAGCAGGACTACCGGGCTCAACAGACGCCACCCATGCGCCAAGCACCTGCGGCTTGGTCGAGGCGTAGTCGGCACGCTTGGTATCCTTATGTAATGCGGTCTGCATGGCGTCAGGCCACCATAGCGCAGATGGCGCTGCGCACATCCTCTATCTGCGAGGCGGGCGTGGATGCCCCAGCCGTAATGCCAATGCGCGCAGCACCCTCAAACCACGAGGGCTCTAGCTCGTCGCTGCGCTCTATGTGATAGGTCTTGGGACAGATGTCACGAGCAATCTGGGCAAGATGGGTGGTGTTGGCGGAGTTCTTGCCACCAATGACCACCATGACATCGACCGTCTTTGCAAGGCTTGCGCACGCATCCTGGTGCCCAGCCGTCGCATCGCAGATGGTGTTCATAACGCGCAGCTCGTCCACACGTCCCACCAGCTCGCTGAGCACCGCACAAAGATTGGCCTTTGCCTGTGTCGTCTGCACCACCACGCCCACCTTGCGCGGCAGATCAAGGGAGGCAACCTCACTCGCAGAACCCACGACAAGTGCAGAGGGCGCATGGCCCACAATGCCCTCGACCTCGGGGTGGCCGGCCTCCCCCACCACAATGACCTGGTAACCCTTGCGCTCCAGGCGCTGTGCCGCCCTGTGGACCCGCTTAACAAAGGGACAGGTGGCATCAAGAACGTGAGCACCAGAGTCAAGAGCCTCTTGTTTTACCTGCGGCGACACCCCATGGCTGCGCAGCACCAAGGTAGACCCTGCCTCAACCTGAGTGCCCTCGATGGCCGTGACACCGCTGGCTGCAAGCTCGCTTACCACCACTGGATTATGGATGAGCGGCCCCATGGTGTAGATGGGTCCGGCTGCC
>JAFWLX010000058.1 GCA_017510875.1 Atopobiaceae bacterium
GCAACATCGACGATGCGACACTTAACGCCATCAAGGACGGCGGCTTCAAGCGCGTGGTCGTCGTGGGTGGCACCGCTGCCGTCACCAGTGCTGCCCAGGCCAAGCTCGAGCAGGCTGGTGCACAGGTCGTACGCCTGGCGGGTGACACCGCGCTTGACACCTCGGGGGCCATCGCCGCCTGGGAGGTAGGCGAGGGTATGGGCGTCTCGCACCTCTCCGTGGCAACCTCCGACGGCTACTGGGACGCCCTCACCGGCGCCGCTGTCTGCGGCAAGAACTCCTCAGTGCTGGTGCTGGTGGGCAAGGACGGCGCGAAGGACCCGTGGCGCGCCTACGACTCCGCCTCGCAACTGGGCAAGATCGAGCACGGCCACGTGCTGGGAGGCACCGCCGCCGTCTCCAGCGCCGCGTGGAAGCATTTCACCGGCACCGACGAGGAGTAAACGGGGGCCATAGCAGCCAACACGGGGGTAGCCGCACACGTTTATGTGCGGCTACCCCCCGTTTTCTGCGGGTCGATGACGCCGCCGCCGCGTGGCTCGTCCGCCAATCTGACGCTACTTTTGGTACCCCAGGCGTACGGCCGACTGCCCGTCCGTCAAATCGACGCTACTTTGCCCAAATTCGAGGAAAGTAGCGTCAATTCGACGTACTGGCTCGTTGCCGTACGCCTGGGGTACCAAAAGTGGCGTCAGATTGGCGGACGGGCAGTCGGCCGTACGCCATACGGACGCAAAGTGGCGTCATCTCGGCGGACTGGCCATCTGTCGCACTTGCGCTCAAACGCAATCGGTGGAGCAGGGACCAGCCACAGCCCCTGCTCCACCTACGACGCAATCGTAGAGTGCCTGTTAGCGGTGCTCGGGCACCTTTAGCATGATGAAGAAGCCAATCACAAACAGGATCGAGATGGAAAGCACGCCCAGCGAGGGGTCATGCGTGAGGAACGTAAAGGCGCTGACTAGGCCGGTGCCCAAGATTGCGGCGTACTTGCCAAAGATGTCGAAGAAGCCAAAGTACTCGTTTGCGTGCTCCTTGGGGCAAAGCTTGCCAAACTCCGAGCGCGAGAGCGCCTGAATGCCGCCTTGGAACAGGCCCACGCAGATGGCCAGGATCCAGAACTCGGTGGCCGTGCGCAGGAAGAAGGCGGCAAACAGCGTGATAAAGAAGTATCCCAGGATGCCCACAAGAATCATCGTCTTGGTGCCAAACTTGCGTCCTAGCTTGCCGTAGATGATGGACGAGGGCCATGCAACAAACTGCGTGACCAGCAGCGCCAGCACCAGCTGCGTGCCATCTATGCCCAGGTTTGAACCGTAGCTTGTTGACATCTTGATAACGGTATGCACGCCGTCGATATAGAAGAAGTAGGCAAGGATAAACCAGCGCAGCGCCTCGTCATTCCAGATGTTCTTGAGCGTCTTGCCAATACCCGTGATGGCGTGCTTGATGGCATGCGGATCATAGGGCTTAAAGCTCTTCTGCTCCACGTTCTTGAGCATGGGGATCGTAAATGCCACCCACCAGACGGAAGTGATGACAAAGGCAATGAGCATGGCGGTGTTCATGGTAAGGCCAAGCTTCTCGGCGTTGAGCACTACCAGCAGGCACACGATAAAGGGAATGCAGCTGCCCACATAGCCCCAGGCAAAGCCCGATGCCGAGACCTCGTCCATGCGCTCGTCGGTGGTTGCGTCCACCAGCAAGGCGTCATAGAACACAAACGAGGCGTTAAGCATGATTGCCGAGATTACGTAGGTTATCAAGAACGGGAGCCAGTGGGTGGGAAAGCCCATGGCAATGGTGGCAATGGCGCCAATGCCCACTGTGCCAATGATGAACTTTCGTCTCATGCCCTGCATGTCGGCAATGGAGCCCAAGATGGGCATGAGCAGTGCAATGACCAGCGAGGCTATGGTCTCGCCCGTGCCCCATGCGCCCACTGCCACATCCTGGACCGCGGGGTCCTGTGAGGCAAGATAATTGAAGTAAATGGGAATGACGCTTGTTGCCAAAAGGACGAGGGCAGAGTTGCCCACGTCGTACAGAATCCAACTAAGCTCGGCTTTGGTGAACTTGGTACGTTCCATAGGTCCTCCCTGGCGCAGTTTCTATATGCGACAGTCTTAGGCTATCAATCGTTTGATGATGGAGAGGGTTAAACCTGTGGAGGGCGGCAAAACATCGGTCATGGAGGCATCTGATTGGACAGCGATCGTGTACATGGCCGTGCGAGAGTGAGGGTCCTTGGAGCAGCCTCAAGCGGAACACATTCCCGGATGGTGTTCCACAAAGTAGGAAACCCACTGTCCGCGACTCTTGATGGGAACGTGGAACACCATCCGGGAATGTGTTCCGATTCACCTCCAGTCGCCGCCTTTGCAACCGTTGTTCCATGCAAGCGCCATGCGGTTGCGTTACCCTAAAAGATGCGAATAGGCACATGCCATGGGTACGGTGAAAGGATGACCGATGCCAGCTATCATGACGCATGACTTTTTTGGACGCGATGCCGCCGACACGGTATCGTCGCAGGTAACACTCATATCAAAGGATGCCCACGATGCATTCATGCTGGGCAACCAAGGTCCCGACCCGCTCTTTTACTTGCGTATTGACCCCCTCATTAACAAGCAGAGCCGTGTGGGCAACCTCATGCATCACGCACGCCCGGCAAAGCTGGTGCTTGCCCTGCACGATGCGCTCTCCATGCTCACCAAGTCAGAGCGCGCGGTTGGCAACGCGTATGCCGCTGGCTTCTTGTGCCACTACCTGCTTGACTGCTCGGTGCATCCTCTTGTGTATGCCAACGAGATTGCGCTGTGCAATGCCGGCGTGGACGGGCTTGACAGCTCTGATGGCTCCATCGTTCATGCCGAGATAGAGCGCGACCTTGACGAGATGGTGCTCTTTGAAAAGCGTCACGAGACCATAGCCACCTATCGTCCCTATCGCGAGATACTGCGCGGGTCTGATGCCGCCCTTGCCATCATTGACAAGCTGTTCTTCTACATGAACCTCTGGTCGTTCAACCGCACCCTCGAGCTTGACACCTACACGCATGCCGTCAAGTCGTTTAGGATCGTGCAGCGTGCGTTCTGGTCGCCGTCAGGCAAGCTTACAAACACGCTGGGGACCATTGAGAAGATGGCCGAGCACAAGCGTTACTCTCTTATCAAGGCCATGGCGCACCGTAATCGTGCGTCCGCAGATTCTGCTTTTGCCAATCAGGAGCATGCAGAGTGGATCAACCCGTTTACAGACCAAGTCTCTACCGAGAGCTTCTGGGACCTGTACGAGGAGGCGCTTGAGCGGGTGTTTGATGCCCAGGTGCTGTTCTTCTCGGATGACTTTGGCCTTGAAGAGGCAACCCGTCTGGTAAACGACCTTAACTTCTCTGGCGTACCCGTTGATCCAGATGCCCTAGAGATGCCGGTGGGATGAGCGCGCCTTGACGCACGAGGTGAGTGTTGCCACACGTCACGTGATGCAGGCAAACAAGTCAAAGAACACCAAGCCCGAGCTGCTTGTGCGCAAAAGGCTGCGCGAGGCAGGGCTTCCGGGTTACCGGCTGCACTGGAAGAAGGCCGCAGGTAGGCCCGACGTGTGCTATCCAGGGCGCAAGGTGGCCGTCTTTGTCAACGGGTGCTATTGGCATAGGTGCCCGTACTGCGCTCTGCCCATGCCCAAGACAAACGTTGAGTTTTGGGAGGCCAAGTTCACGCGCAACAAGGCACGTGACGAGCGAGACCAACGTGCCCTGCTTGAGCAGGGCTGGACCGTACTCGTGGTATGGGAATGCCGACTTAAGGGTGGCCGACTTGAGCCTACCATGCGCGAGTTGGTGAACGAAGTGACAAGTGCCAGCAAGCGAGAAGGCGGAAAGCTTCGCGGGGTTGGTGCGGCTGCGCCATGGAAGCTGGCCCAGCGGCGCAAGAGGCTCAAGCGAAGGTTGGGCAGCAGATAATTAGCCCTGTTGTGCACTACAGAGCATTTTGCGCTATCCTAACTCCATATGTGCTTCTCAACGGGTCTCGCTTGCGCGGGCAACGCGTGGCTGGGAGGATGCGAGTTATGGCTACATATGTGTTTTCGGATGTGCACGGCCACTTTAGGACGCTGGACCGTTTGCTAGAGCGGGTCTCGCCCTCCTCCGAAGACCGCATATACATGCTGGGCGACATGATTGACCGAGGCCCAGATCCCATGTCGGTCGTGCGCATGTGCCACGACCTGCCCAACACGTGCGTGCTTATGGGCAATCACGAGGACCTCATGCTCTCCTTCTATGCCGACCCCAACGACCCTTTGGCCAGGATGAACTGGGAGATCAACGGTGCGGGTCCTACGCAGGACGGACTGCATGCGCTTGACGCAAGCGAGCGCGTGGAGCTTGCGCGTTGGCTCTTTACGCTGCCGCTCTATGCCACCTGTGAGGTGGACGGCCAGTGGTACCTGCTGGTTCATGCGGGCATTGACCCTCGTCGTGTTCCCGAGGACATGAGCGGTCCATGGACCGAGCAGCGTTTGGATGACGTGGTGCAAAACCAGTATCGCGACGACCTCATGTGGATCCGTGAGGACTTTTGGGGCTATCCAAGTGGCTTGGTAGACGAGCATGGAGAGGGCCCCATCATCATTGCCGGTCACACGCCCACGCGCTACCTTGACACAATGGCCGACCGACCAGACCGCCTCTCGTCTGACGAAAACGGCCTCTGCCGCATGGTGCGTGTGGGTGCCTGCGAGAAGACCGGTGGCGTGGCAGACCGCTGGGACATTGACTGCGGCTGTGCCGGAGGCTATGGGTTTGGCCAGCTCCTTATGCTGCGTCTGGACGACAGCGAAGAGATCTACGAGCCCGTGCGCGAGGGCGAGTAGCGTTACCCCTCACGGGTCTGCCAGCATGCGACCCTCGAGGCTCCTTCTGAGGCTGCTCCGCCCGTCGGCGCGGCGGGAGCGAGCGTAACATGCCAGTGGCATGTTACGGCCCGAAGGGCTCGTGCAAAACC
>JAFWLX010000059.1 GCA_017510875.1 Atopobiaceae bacterium
ACATCAAGCCAAGTAACATCATGATTGACCGTACGGGCACCATTAAGCTCTGTGACTTTGGCATGGCAACGCTTGCTTCGGCCGCCGGCTTTGGCGGTGCGCGCGGCGGAACCGTGGGGTACATGCCACCCGAGCAGATCGAGGGCGATCTGGTGGACGAGAGAACCGACGTCTTCTCGCTTGCGGTGGTGGTGTGGCAGGCCTTGCTGGGCTCCACGCCCTTTGCTGCAGCCGATGCCAACAAGTCGCTGGCGCTCATTCGCAAGGGTCCGGGCAAGCCGTCCAAGCTTGACCCCACCTTGGCCGGCATGGCCGAGGAAGCCTTGCTCGGTGCCATGGCCGCAAACCCCTCCGCTCGTATTCCCTCGGTCGAGACTCTGGCAAAAGAGCTGGTGTTTGCTTTGGGCGATCCTGTGGCGGGGGCAACCTCGCTCCGTGGCCTGCTTTCGCAGACGCCCGCCAACGCCGCCGACGACATAGACGACTGGGAGGGCGAGCGCTTGCCTTTGGGCATCAGCTATCCTTGGCTTCCGGCGGCCTTTGTGCGCGTGGCCTCGGCGGTGGCAACCCTTTTGGTGTCGTGGCCCCTGCTTGAAGCCCTCGTACCAGACAACCAGCTTATGGCCCGCGGCATAGCCCTTGCTTTTGCGGCCGTTGCAGCCCTGTGGACGCCGCTTGGGTCGGCTCTGGCTCTCGGCGGCCTGTGTGCGGCGGTGGCTACGCATGCCACAACCGTAACGCCCCTGCTTCTGGCCATAGTCATGGCCGTGTTCTTCATTGCCTGGTGGGCCTTCTTTGCAACTTCCAGCAATCTGTCTACGCTGACGGCACTTTTGCCTGCGTGCCTTTCGTCGCCACTTGCGGGTACGGCTATTGCCGGCGTGGCATTTTTGCCGCTTCCGGCCGCCCTTACCGCCTGCCTCTCGTGGTTTGTGGGCCGCATCTGGCCGCCGCTTGTTGCCTCCGGTTTTGCGCTTGATGGCCAAGTAGATGCCCTTTTGGCGCCTATGGCTACGTTACCTGCGATTATGTCGCTTATGGGCTGCGGTATATCAGCCGCTCTTACCGCTGCCATCACCTGGCACAGCACTTCGGTGGGTTACGCCGTGGCGGGCCAGGCGGTAGGCTGCTCGGCGCTGGTGACTTCTCAGCTTCTCGCAGCGCGGATGGAGAATGGCGGCATATGGGTAGACCCTTCGTGGGAAAACACGGGCATTGCGGTACTCTGTAGTGTACTTGTTTGTATCGCATGCGTCCTACATGGCCCACGCGACGTGGACTTTGAGAGTGAGGATTGACATGAACATGTTCAAGGCGTTTGAGAGCCGTATCTCCGAGGCGTTTGGCGAGTCTCAGCAGGGCATTGCCGCGCCTATATCGTTCAGAAAGCTTGCCAAGCGCGCCACGCGCGAGATGGAGCAAGAGACCTACGTTATTGATGGGGTCAATACCGCACCCGCGCTTATCACCATACTTGTCTCGGCAGACGACGACGCTGTCATGCGGCCCGTGTATGCCCGCCTGGCGGCCGAGGTGGCCAGCCTCATAGAGGCTGAGGCCGCTCGCAAGGGCTACGTCTTTGTGGGCAAGCCGCTTGCGCGCTTTATGGTCGACCCGTCGCTGCGTCGCGGCCGCTTTGCGGTGTTTGCCAACAACGTGGATGCCCTTACGCTCGAGAAGCTTCGCGAAGAAGAGAAGGCGTTCCTCTCGGGATTCAGCGCATTTGGCGGAGCCGCCTCAGGCGATTCGGTAGCTGCCGCGCCGCGTCCTGCAAAGCCTGCCTCCAAGCTGGCGACAGACGATATCCCCGTTGTCGAGCATGCGGTCAGCGACGACTCGTCTGCTGGCCTCAACGTGCTGCCGGCTGACTTTGTGGACGATTACCTCAATCATGTGAGCGCCCCCTCGCCGGCTGCTTCCGAGCACCGCTCGCTGGCAGACTCGCTTCCCGAGGTCATGGATGTGGAAGCCAATCCCATCGTGACGCCTGTGCCCGAGGTTCTGGGTCAGCAGGTGGCCCAGGTGCCTGAGGTCACGGCACCTCCCGTCGAGGTGATCGTGCCCGGTGCAGACGAGGGTCGTGCGCGTCGTATGCAGGACTCCACCGTCAATGCCGCGCCCATGCCTGTGGTCGAGAAGGAGGCAGAGCCTGCAAGCTGCCTGCTCATCGATCGCCAGAGTGGTCGCACCTACGCGGGCCGTGCGCCCGAGACCATCATTGGTCGCGAGCGTTCGCAGGGCGCCATCGTTCTGCACGACCCCAACGTGTCTCGCCGTCACGCCAAGCTTACCTACGATGGCCGTGCGTGGCACATCAGCGACCTAGGCTCAACCAACGGCACCATGGTCAACGACGTAGACATAGACAGCTGCGTCCTGCGCGATGGCGACCTCATTACCGTTGGCTTGCTGAACCTCGAGTTCAGGGAGTCATAAGATGATTGACCTTGTCCTTTTTGCAGGGCGGATCCTGCTCATAGCCCTTTTGTACGTGTTCCTGTACTCAACCATGAAGACGGGAATCGGACTGGTGCGTGGGCAGCGCAGGGATGCAGCCATCTGGTCGGTTGACGTGGAGAAGGGCAGCAAGACGCTGCGCGGCCTTCATGTTGACATCTTGGGCCCGGTGGTCATTGGCCGTTCGCCCTCTTCGGACATCGTCATCAACGAGCCCTTTGTCTCGGCTACGCACGCGCGCTTTACCCTGCAGGGCCCGGCGTTGGTGCTGGAGGACCTGGGTTCCACCAACGGCACGCTAGTCAACGGACACCCCATAGGACAGCCCGTCACGTTGCGCGACGGTGACGAGGTCCAAGTGGGCGATGCCGTCATGAGGGTGAGCCGGCGATGATTAGGCTGCCTTGGTCCTTGCCGGCGAGCCTACGCCTTAATCTGGGCGAGCACGACGACGAGACGGTTCCCGTAAATAGCCCGGGTCACGATGACCCGCAGGTCACCGAAGGCGCAGGCGCCCAAACGCTCAGCGGCAAGAACTCTGCTCTTAGCTGGGCGGCGCGTACTGACGTGGGTCTGGTGCGCGGTCACAACGAAGACTCTTTCCTTGCCTCGGCGCCCACGTTTGCCGTAAGCGATGGCATGGGTGGCCACGCTGCGGGCGAGGTTGCCAGCGCCATTGCTGTGGCAACCATCTCGGAGAAGGCTCCCTCTCACGCCGATGACCTGCTTCTAGGCGCTGCCGTAGAGAGTGCAAACGCTGCGGTCATAGAGGGCGCTGCCACCGGCAAGGGCAAGGTGGGCATGGGCTGCACCGCCTCGGTGGTGTCTATCGAGCAGAACAAGATGGCCGTGGCGCACGTGGGCGACTCTCGCGTGTACCTGCTGCACAACGGCGCGCTCGTGCGTCTTACGCACGATCACTCTTACGTGGAAGAGCTGGTTGATGCGGGCGAGATAACCGCTGACGAGGCCCGCGTGCATCCTTCGCGCTCCGTTATCACGCGCGCGTTGGGCTCTGACCCCGACATGTATGCCGACCACTTCACCATAGACGTCTCGGCTGGCGACCGTGTGATCCTTTGCTCCGACGGCCTCTCGTCCATGGTCGAGGACTCGCAGATAGAGGCCATTGCCGTCTCGTGCCCCACACCTCAGGCTGCCGTGGACAACCTGGTGGCTGCCGCCCTGCAAGAGGGCGGGCACGACAACATCACCGTAGTGGTGGTGGACGTGTCGGACGACGGCGCCATCGACCAGCATCGCCGCAACCACCGCATGCGCTTGGCCTCGGTAGCCGTGCTCATCGGTATCGTGTTGGTGGCTATTTTGGTGGCTGCGGCCCTGTTTGTGCGCAATTCTTGGTACGTGGGGGTCAACGGTGACACGGTTGCCATCTATCGTGGCGTACACGCACAGCTTCTGGGTCGCAACCTCTACGAGCTGTCCGAGACCACTACCGTGCGTCTGGCAGACCTCCCCGATGCCACACAAGACAAGCTCTACCAGGGCGTGGTGGTAAGTGGCGAGGACGAGGCGCACTCCACTGTCGAAAGCTATCGCGGGCAGATCGAGGCTGACAAGGCCAAGGCCCAGCAGACGGCCGACAAGTCCACGGCTGGAACCGAGACCTCGCATCAAAAGCCAGCTGTGCCCAAGACCGAGGGTCAGCAGTCTGCCACCGCTGACTCCAATCCCATTGAATCCGACGACGTACTCGACGACCTTGATGCCGGCGAGACGTCCGATGACGGGGGAGGTGAGTGAGCATGGCATTGCGCGAGGCTAACACACGTCGCAACATCGAGCTTTGGCTGCTCTTGCTCGCCGCCCTTCCGGTGACGCTGTTGTACGCCATGTATGTGGCCAACACCAACGTGGCCCTTACCGTAAGCTCGCTCTCGGTGCCGCTGGGCCTCTTTGGCGCGTTTGCCATTGCCCACATGGCCATCCGTTGGCTTGCACCGGGCGCAGACCCAGGCATTCTACCTGTGGTTTTCTTGCTCTCGGGCATAGGCATTGCCTTTGTCACGCGTTTGGCGCCCGACTTGGCCGTAAACCAGGTGGTGTGGCTGTTTGTGTCGGTTGCCGCCATGGTGGCAACGCTGGCCTTTGTGCCCAACTTGGATGACCTAGCCGAGTACAAGTACACCCTAGGCATAGTCGGCGTGGTGCTGCTGCTTCTGCCCATGGTATTTGGCGTAGAGATCAGCGGCTCCAAGTTGTGGATCATGATCGGCGGGTTCTCGTTCCAGCCGGGCGAGCTTGCCAAGATCTGCATCATCTTGTTCTTAGCTGCCTACCTAGCCGAGAACCGCGAGATGCTGTCGGCATCCATGCGCCAAGTTGGCCCCTTTGCCTTCCCGCGCCTGCGCATGCTGTTTCCCATGTTTGTGATGTGGGGCCTGTCGCTTCTGGTGGTCGTGTTCGAGCGCGACCTGGGCAGCGCTCTTCTGCTCTTCTCGTTCTTTGTCATCATGCTGTACGTGTGCACCGGGCGCGTGGGCTATGTCATCGTTTCGTTGGGCCTTCTGCTGGTGGGTGGCTTCTTGTGCTATAGCCTGTTCTCGCACGTGCAGACACGCGTCCAGATCTGGCTTGACCCCTTTAAGGACCCGTCGGGCGGTGGCTACCAGATTGTGCAGTCGCTGTACTCGCTAGCAGACGGCGGTCTGTCGGGCACGGGCATTGGCCGGGGCATGCCCCGTCTCATTCCCGTGGTCGAGTCCGACTTCATCTTCTCGGCCATTGGCGAGGAGATGGGCCTGCTTGGTGCATCGGGCGTGCTCATTGGCTTCATGCTCTTTACGGTACGCGGACTCACCACGGCGGCGCGCGCCAAGTCGGACGTCTCGTCGTTTACCGCGGTAGGCCTTACGGCGGCCATCTCGGTACAGGCGTTTCTCATTGTGGCCGGCGTTACGCGCCTGTTGCCGCTAACGGGCGTTACGCTGCCCTTCATGAGCCAGGGCGGTAGCTCGCTTCTGGCCAGCTTCATCATTGTGGGACTGCTGCTGCGCGCCGGCGACGAGGGCACCGGTCACGAGTCGCTTATCGAGAGCGTTCCGGCGGCCATGATTGGCCCAAGCGCTACCGCCGTTCCGCCAGCAGAGGGTGGGCGCATCTCTCAGGTACTTCACGGCGCCCATGTGCGTGGCCGCTATGGCATGCTCACGCCCGAGTCGGGCATCTTGGGTCGCGTGGCCCTGGGCAACCGCCTGACCGCCCTGATGACCGTGTTTACCATCATGTTTGCCGTGCTCATTGCCAACCTCACCTACGTGCAGGTGGTGAAGGCAGAAGAGTACCAGCAGATGCCCAACAACAATCACACCATCGCGCGCAGCGCCTACGTGCAGCGTGGGGCCATCATCACCAATGATGGCGTGACGCTGGCCGAGTCGGTGCAGCAGGAGGACGGCACTTACGCGCGCGTGTATCCGCAGGGCAGCATGGCATCGCACACGGTGGGCTTCATGTCGGCGCGCTACGGCACCAGCGGCGTGGAGCGCACCATGAACCAGCGCCTTACAGGACATGCCGACTACTCGTCGTGGAACAACGCCCTGTACTCTATGGCAGGCATCAAGATGGCCGGATCGTCGGTGGTGCTCACCATCAACTCGCAGATGCAGATGGCATGCGAGGCGGCTCTTGAAGGCCTGACCGGCGCAATTGTCGTGCTTGACCCGGCAACGGGTGCCGTGTTGGCAAAGGCCTCGGCCCCCAGCTACTCAAACGACGACCTTGACGCGCTTATCCAAGACTCCATGCCTGGCGGCGTGCTGGTTGACCGCGCCACCTCTGCACTGTATGCGCCAGGCTCGACCTTCAAGGTCCTCTCGCTGGCCACGGCGATAGACGCAGGCGTGGCCGATCTAGAGAGCGAGTACTCTGCCCCTGCCGTCCTGGAGATTGGCAACGCAGATGTGGTTAACATCAACGGCGACGAGTGGGATTCGCTTACGCTGCGCGAGGCGCTTGCCTACTCGGCCAACACCGTGTTTGGCCAGGTGGGAACCCAGATTGGCGCATCAACGCTGGTTGATTACGCTCGCGCCTTTGGTTATGGATCCGATATTGTGGGGCAGGACTTCCACGTAGAGCCTTCGCTCATGCCCGACCCGGCTGAGATGACCGAGTGGGAGCTTGCCTGGGCGGCTTGCGGCCAGCCCGTAGGCGAGCACACAAGTCCTGCCGGTCCTCAGACCACCGTCATGCAGAACGCCGTCATGGCTGCCGCCATTGCAAACAACGGCATAGCCATGAATCCCTACGTGGTTGACCACATCCTCTCTGCCGAGGGTGCCACGGTCTCTACAGCGCAGCCGCGCGTGCTGGGCCAGCCCATTGCGGAGTCGACTGCCGAGCAGGTCAAAGAGGCAATGCTGATGGTTGTGGAAGAGGGAACCGGTACCGCTGCGCAAATTGACGGCGTACGGGTGGCTGGCAAGACCGGCACGGCCGAGGTAAGTGCAGAGATCGCAAACTCGCTGTTTGTGGGCTTTGCTCCCTACGACCAGCCAACGCTGGCCATATCCATCTGCATAGAGGGATCGGACAACACAGAGGTTAACGGGGTGGCTACGCGCATTGCCGGACAAGTTCTGGCAACCTGTCTCAATATTCAGGCTTGGGGGGCATGATGGCAGTGGGCACCTACTACAATTGTATGAAGGTCCGTGGCTTGGCCACGGCAGTGATAGGAGTGCGTAATGGCAGGTAGAGTTCTTGGCGGACGTTATACGGTCCAAGACAGAATTGGCACGGGTGGCATGGCCATCGTGTACCGGGGCCTCGACGAGGTCTTGGGGCGCACGGTTGCCATCAAGACCATGCTGCCGCAATACGCCAACGATCCGTCCTTTGCGGCGCGCTTCAAGCAGGAGGCCCAGGCGGCCGCTGCGCTAAGCAGTCCCTACATCGTCTCGGTGTATGACTGGGGCAAGGACGGCGACACCTACTACATTGTGATGGAGTACCTGCGCGGCACCGACCTTAAGAGCGGTATCCGCAAGCACGGTGCCCTGGACTGCAAGAAGGTTGCCCAGATAGGTTCGCAGATTGCCCAGGCGCTTTCGGTGGCCCATCGTCACGAGATCATTCATCGCGACATCAAGCCGCAAAATATCATGGTGCTGCGCGACGGCAACGTGAAAGTGATGGACTTTGGCATTGCCCGTGCCAAGAACAGCCACCTTACCGCCGATAACTCGGTGCTGGGCACCGCGCATTACGTCTCACCCGAGCAGACCCAAGGCAAGGAGCTTGGCCCCACTACCGACATCTACTCGCTGGGCATCGTGATGTACGAGGCGGCAACCGGTGTAGTGCCCTTTGAGGGTGACGACGCCATCTCGGTGGCCCTCAAGCAGGTCAACGAGCAGCCCCTGCCGCCCAGCCAGCGCAACCCCAACGTTGACCCGTCGCTTGAGTCAATCATTCTCAAGTGCATGCAAAAGGATCCTGCGGCGCGCTTCCAGAGCGCAGACGAGCTGTACCATGTGCTGCGTGACTACATGGCAGGCCGTCTGCAGGCCGTCAACGCCGTTACCAGCGTGATGCCTGTTAACACCACCACGCCTATTTCCACAAAGACCACGCCCATCATTCGCCCAGCCGACCAGACGGGCGCTGGCCGCACGGCGCGTAATCAGCGCACCACCGCGCGGCCCAGGCCCACCACGGCCACCGAGCGTGCACGGCTGCAGGCCGAGGAGCGTTCGCGCAAGGAGCGCAAGCGGCGCTCGCTTACCACCATTGGGTTTATCTTGTTGTTGTCCGCCGTGGCTGCGGCAGCATACCTGTTCTTGGGCAATGCGCAAAGCATGCGCTCGGTACCCAACCTGCTCAATCTCACGCAGGAAGAGGCGCTCAATCAGATTGCCAACTCAAGCTTCTTCGAGCGTGGCGCCGTGACAAGCGAGTTTTCTAGCACGGTAGAGGAGGGCAAGGTCATCAGCCAAAACCCCGTTGCCGGCAAGAAAGTGGTAAAGGGCACGCAGATCGATCTGGTCATTTCTAAGGGCGAAGAGCCCAAAGAGGCGGTGACGGTACCTGACCTTAGGAATATGACACCCACCGAGGCCCAGGCCGAGCTGGCCAAGTTTGGCCTTAAGGGCGAGAATGGCGACTCTGTCTTTGACGCAGAGGTAGAGTCGGGCCGTGTGGCCAGCCAGAATCCCAGGGCTGGCGAGGCCGCCAAGGAGGGCGACGTGATCACGTATCACCTCTCCAAGGGCAAGGAGACTGGTGAGATTCCCAACGTGGTGGGCGAGTACGAGCAGACCGCCATCAATTCGCTGCACGACAATGGCTTTGAGGTTGAGACCAACTACGACAACAGCAACTCGTACGACAAGGGCGTGGTGATGGAGCAGTCCAAGACCGGCACAGCCGAAAAGGGCACCATCGTGCGCATAGTGGTTTCGCTGGGACGTGCGTCCATCCAGATACCTAACGTGATTGGTTGGGACCAATACAGTGCCGAAGAGACGCTGGAGGACATGGGCTTCTCGGTGAGCATCTACACGCAATCGAGCGACGACGAGGCTGGTACGGTCATTGGCCAGAGCCGCACGGGCTCTATCAGCAGCGATTCTGACCGCAGTATCACGCTTACGGTCTCGAGCGGTCCTGCAAGCTCTGGTGGCGGTACTAGTGGCAGTGGTGGCAGCAGTGGTACCGACGAGGATACCGGCACGGGGACCAGTACCACCAACTAACTGAATCGATGTAAAGGAACTGTCCCCCATCTCGCCGCTGGTGAGGTGGGGGACAGTCTTAGGGCTGTAGGACTAAATATGTCTGCCGAGTTTTAGTGGCGCGCGTGAATTGAGGGAAGTTCCCCAAATGCACGCACGCTGACGCTGTAGCGCTTGATCTGCTGCATATGCTGGCTATTTGTTGTCGTCTTCGAATTCCGACCAACCGCTCTCGTCGTCAAACAGATCCCAGTCGTCTTCCGAGCGCTCGTGGTTCTTGTACTTTGCCCGTGTCCTTACCTCTAAAATCGCCGAGATGATAAAGAAGAGCACAATGCCGCCCCCTAGCAGGGTAAGCACTCCGGTTCGCGTCTGAAACAGCCACTTAAAGGCTCCCGTTATCAGATCCATTGCACTACTCCAAACTGCTGCTGTTAAATGCAGCCCAGTATACGCCTATCACAGGACAAAGATGAATTGTCCCCTAATCCACATGTGGACAAGCTTCTCTTTTACCCCAGGCGCTGCTGCTGCTTGCAGATCGCCGTCCTGGTTGACCAGCAAATAGCAACCATGCACCGCTGTTGTTAGTGTTAGCCTAGGCCACGTCAGTTTGCCGACTGCAGCCACAAGTATATACTTGGTTGGCTACTACGTTACCCTTGCGGAAAGGACGGCATCCGCCATGCTTGACATCAAGTTTGTACGTGAGAACCCCGACGCAGTTGACAAGTCTTGTGCGTCGCGTCAAAACGCCCATTGGGACCGCGAGCGCTTCTTCGAGCTTGACGACGAGCGCCGCTCAACCATCATCGAGGTAGAGGGCCTGCAGGCCCAGCGCAACGCCGCCTCCAAGCAGATTGGGCAGCTTATGCGCGAGGGCAAGCGCGATGAGGCCGAGGCTGCCAAGGCCGTAGTTGCTGCCAACAAGGGTCGCATAGCCGAGCTCGAGACTCGTCGTGCCCAGATTGAGCAGGAGCTGTTTGACCTGGTGGCCGGTATCCCCAACATCCCCGACGCAAGCGTGCCCTATGGCGAGAGCGAGGATGACAATCCCGAGGTGCGTCGCTGGGGCGCCCCGCGCGAGTTTGACTTTGAGGCCAAGGCTCACTGGGATCTTGGTCCCGAGCTGGGCATCATCGACTTCGACCGTGGCGTAAAGATTGCCGGTTCGCGCTTTTACGTGCTGGGCGGCATGGGCGCCCGTCTCGAGCGTGCGCTTATCAACTTCATGATTGACACGCATGCCAAGGCAGGTTTCAAGGAGTGGTGGCCTCCTGTCATCACCAACGCTGCAACCCTCTTTGGCACGGGCCAGCTGCCCAAGTTTGAGGAGGACCTCTACCACGTGAGCCCCGATCTCTATCTCATTCCTACGGCCGAGGTCATGCTTACCAACCTGCACCGCGACGAGACCCTTGATGCCAGCCAGCTGCCGCTGTGGTACTGCGCCTTTACACCGTGCTTCCGCGAAGAGGCAGGTTCGGCCGGACGTGACACGCGCGGCATCATTCGCGTGCACGAGTTTGACAAGGTCGAGATGGTCAAGTTTGCCACGCCCGAGGACTCCATGAACCAGCTTGAGAGCATGACCGACGAGGCCGAAGAGATTCTGCGTCTCCTTAAGCTGCCGCACCGCGTGATTACGCTGTGCACCGGAGACATTGGCTTCAGTGCCTGCAAGACCTACGACGTGGAAGTGTGGCTGCCCAGCTACAACGCCTACAAAGAGATCTCCAGCTGCTCTAACTGCTGGGATTTCCAGGCCCGTCGCGCCAACATCAAGTACCGCGACCCCGAGAACTTCAAGGGCACCCGCCTTGTGCACACCCTTAACGGTTCGGGCCTTGCCGTTGGTCGCACCATGGTTGCCGTTATCGAGAACTATCAGAACGCCGACGGCACCATCACCGTGCCCGAGGTGCTCGTGCCTTACATGGGTGGCGTAGAGACCATCGTTCCCGAGTAAAACGGAACATCATCCGGGATTGGTGTTCCAAATGGAACGCTTATCCCGGACTTATCCCGGAAGGTGTTCCACCTTGCAACTTTCCTGTTGGGCAGCCCTTGCGCTGCCCATCTTTGTGCGCTAGAATACGAACAAATGTTCTGTATTGGAGGGTGTCATGGAAGTATTCATGGGTTCGCGCGAAGAAATTCTGACAGAGGATAGGCAAGGAGAAGAAAGACGCTGTGTGTCGTTGATTAAGGGACCGTCGTTGTCCCTGCTTGAGCAGTCAAGCGGTCCGGTTACTTGGGCAGCATACGGATCAAGAAGGCATGGACACAAGATGCTTGGCAGTCCAAGTGCGTGGGCGCAAGCCCTTGGAGTAGCCGAGGCCGATGTAACTGACACCATCAAGAAGCTGTTTGACGAGAACAAGAAACTGGTACTGTCAGACTTTATGGACAGGTTTGATGGTGCGGGGGAGCGCTACACCTACATAGCCTGGAACGGCATGGGAGACATCGTGCTAAGAAACTAACAAACGGGGACTGTAACAAAAAGGTCCTCGGGGGCTATACCCCGAGAATCCTCTCATTAGCTTCAGAACAGAGCTTTCTATATGAAAAGAGCCCCTAGTGGGGCTCCGAATATTCAGTGGTGCGGCGTACAGGATTCGAACCTGTGACGTTCTGATTCGTAGTCAGACCCTCTATCCAGCTGAGGTAACGCCGCGTGCAATGAATAGAATGCCATTCTCAAAAGGGTCTGTCAAGCATTTTTTTGCGGACCCTTCTGAGAATGGAAGAAGTGTGATTATGGGACCATGGCCTCTGCACAGGAACAGATGCGCTAGGACAGAAGTGCGCTTGCAGAACGTGGGACAGTTTCCCCAAAAACCTTGTTTTACCTGCTATGGAACCAGTCTAGCCTGTGATACTATCACCTTTATATGCTCTGTAGC
>JAFWLX010000060.1 GCA_017510875.1 Atopobiaceae bacterium
CGCCGCGCCGACGGGCGGAGCAGCCTCAGAAGGAGCCCCGAGGTATGCCTCCCGCCGTCCCGTGGGGGCGGAGTCCCCGAGGCCCTTCTGTTACGCCTCCCACTCGTACGTGCTCATATCCACGCGGCCATCGTCCAAAAAGCCGATTCCCTCGGCCTCAAGAAGCTCTCGCTGTGCGCCTGGCCCGCCAAAGGCAAAGCCGGGTGCCAACCTGCCGTCCTTGAACACCACCCGGTGACACGGCACACCTCCCGCAACGCCAGGACTAGAGTGCATGGCAAACCCCACAAATCGCGCCTTTCGGGGCTCGCCAAGCATGCGGGCAATCTGCCCGTAGCTGGCTACCCTGCCTTTGGGAATCTGTCGCACCAGGTCGTACGTGCGCTTGAAGAAGCCGTCCACATCAATCTCCCTCTAAGAATCTCAAGAACTGTTTTGCTACCATCGTAGCTTGCCTTATGCGGCTGACGGTTGGAGGATTGTGGACACACGTGACACAAACAAAAGCGGATCAAGACTGGGACCTTGGATACTGGTGGCATTGTGGCTGGCGCTTGTGTGGGGCCATTCGCTCATGTCCGGACCAGAGTCCTCTGCCGAGAGCTCGCTTGTCGTTGAATGGGCGCGTTGGATTCTTCAATTTCTGCACCTAGACGCTTTGCCTCCCGTGGCGCGTCTTATGGGCAACTACGATCTGTTTCATCATGTGGTGCGCAAGTGCGCACACTTTACCGAGTACTTTATCCTGGGCTTGCTGGTGGTAAGGGCACTGCTTCGTACCGTATCCAACAGGCTGCTTGCGGCAGCGATACTCGTGGCCTTTTGGGTTGGCGTGCCGCTTATAGACGAGTTCATACAGCGGTTTACGCCCCAGAGGTCTGGCCAGATGAGTGACTCGTTGCTTGACATGAGTGGCTTTGCCAGTGCGCTTGCGCTCTGTGGCATCGTTGCGCTTGTCATGGTGCAGCGGGGCCGCACCTCTCGCTCCACCACAAAGTGAGTGCAGTAGGGGTTACGCCCCCGCTGCACCACCCCATTTGAGTAGAGCTAAGACCCGCTTGCCTTATTCCTACCATTCCAAATGCGCTGGTTACGATAGTATTTCCTTATTGATGTTTAATCCTGTGGACAACTGTCGCACGTATGGTGCGCAGCCCACAGGGGAGTAGGAGAAAGAAGGGGATTCTGATGGGCTTTAGCAAGGACTTCTTCTGGGGTGGAGCTACAGCTTCCAACCAGTACGAGGGCGGTGTCTTTGAGGGTGGAGCCGGCCTATCCACGGCAGACGTCATGACCAATGGTGCCCACAAGGTTCCGCGTCAGGTTACCTATCGCATGCCGGACGGAACGCTGGGCAAGGCACCGCTTTGCTTCCACAGCGATCTGCGCCATCTTCCCGAGGGCGCCCAGGCCTGCCTGGTTGAGGACCCAGACATCTATTATCCCAGCCACATTGCCTCCGACTTCTACCATCACTACAAGGAGGACATCCGCCTGTGTGCCGAGGAGGGCTTCAACTGCCTGCGCTTCTCGCTCAAGTGGAGCCGTATCTTCCCCAACGGTGACGATCCCGAGCCCAACCAGGCTGGTATCGACTACTACCGCGACGTCTTCGAGACCTGCCGGGCGTACGGCATCGAGCCGCTGGTGACGCTGGACCACTACGAGAATCCCCTCTCGCTGGCTAACCGCTTCAACGGCTGGGACAGCCGCTATCTCGTTGACCAGTTTGTTAAGTACGCAACCACCTGCTTCGATGCCTTTGAGGGCCTGGTAAAGTACTACCTCACCTTCAACGAGATCAACTGCATCGAGTATGCGCCGTTTGTGACCGCCGGCCTTATCCATGCCGACCCGCAAAACATTGCCAACGCAACCTTCCATCAGTTCCTGGCCTCTGCCAAGACGGTCATCGCCGCTCACAACTATTGGCCTGACCTCTGCATTGGCATGATGCTTGCCGCGGGTCCTGTGTATGCCTACACCTGCGACCCCAACGACCAGCTTGCTGCGCTTAAGGCCAACGACTCCAAGTACTTCTACTCTGACGTCCAGATGCTTGGCTTCTATCCCGCGTACAAGCTTGCCGAGTACGAGCGCGAGGGCATCAAGCTCCCGCTCTTGCCGGGCGATCTAGAGACCTTGGAAGAGGGCGTCTGCGACTTCCTGAGCTTCTCGCTGTACGGCAGCAGCGTCATTACCACGCATGACGACGACCTTGAGGCTGGTGAGGGCAATGGTGGCGGCGTTGGCATGGTGGCCAATCCCTACCTCAAGACCAACGCCTGGGGTTGGGCAACCGATCCTCAGACCCAGCGCATCACGCTCAACGAGCTGTACAACCGCTATCACTGCCCGCTCTGGTGCGTTGAGAGCGGCATTGGCTGGAACGACGAGTTTGTGGATGGCACCGTGCACGATGACTACCGCATTGACTACATGCGTGCCAACATCAAGAGCATGCGCGATGCCGTAGAGCTTGATGGCATTCCTCTGATGGGCTACCTGTACTGGGGCTGCGTCGACATGGTCTCCAACGGCGAGGGCGAGATGGCAAAGCGCTACGGCCAGATCTACGTTGACGCCGACAACTACGGTCAGGGCACCATGAAGCGCTTCCTCAAGGATTCGTACTATTGGTTCCAGAAGGTCATCGAGAGCAACGGCGAGGACCTCGACTAGTCTCTTTAATCCAAGCGTGACAGAACGGGGACAGGCACCATGTGACAATTTGTCACATGGTGCCTGTCCCCG
>JAFWLX010000061.1 GCA_017510875.1 Atopobiaceae bacterium
ACGCTGTCGTCGTTCGTGCGCATTGTAGTGACGCGGGATGGCTTGGATGGGTCGGAAGTGGTCAAGTCGCCGGTACGGTCGGCGAGTGTAGACAGGTGGAGTGCGTCCAGATCAACCTAAGCGGCTATGCGGTCAGCTTCTTCGATATCTACTATCGCGTGCATATTGAGGATTATGGCTGGCTTGGATGGGCGAAGAATGGCGAAATGGCAGGCTCGACAAATGGTAGAAAGAGGATGGAGGCGATACAGATAAGGCTTGTAGTCAAAGGTGAGGCCTTTGATACTGGCGGTGCCCCTTACATGGAGTTGACGCAGCAGGTGAAGAGTGCACGCGATGAGGCGGTTGAGTATCTCAATTCGCTGGTCGGACAAAACTGCTGCTGGAATGACAACACGACGGATTGCGTGGATGTGGCTCAGTACTACTACGATTGGCTTGGCGTTGGCGCTAGGTCCGGCAATGGTTGCAACTATCACACCGGTAATCTTCCGGCTGGATGGACCCGCATATACTCCGATCCGTTACCGGGCGATGTTGCGGCATGGGGTTCAAGCTGGGGTTCTAGCGGTTATGGGCACGTTGCCTGTGTGGTAGATGTTAGCGGAGACACGATTACCGTGGTGGAGCAGAGTACCACGAAACGCAAGAAAGCCGGACACAACGTTCCTTGTTACTACAAGACGTATTCGATTGATAGTCCGTACAGTTATTTACGACCCAATTTCTAAGAAAGATGCTAGCGATGTTGAGGGGTGATTTGGATTTCTGTCCAATAACTGAATATGTCAGGAGGTGTGGGGTGAGCGACAAGCAGTATCAGGTTGGAAAGACTGTGAGAACGTTATTCTTCAGAGTAAGAATCGGGAGAGGGAAAGACGGTGAACCAAGGTCTCGCATAGCAAATGGTGCGAGGGACTGTCTGATAGCCGTTGCTGTCCTACTGCTATTGGTCACTGTCGGTTTACCGAAGAATGCATTAGCCATAACTCGATCAGAGGTCGAAAACGAACTTGCCGCAATAAGATACCGCGACGAAGGTAATTATTGGACCACTAACGGGCAGCCTTCGGATAGCAGCGGTTCGACAAGCAATTACTATTATGGAATACAGTGCAAAGGGTATGCGGGTTCAGTTTTCAATGAGATATTTGGCCATGGATATATAGGGTCATACTCTTCTGATAAGAGCTACATTCCATCGCCCAACGGGGCGTCTGTCATATATTGCACTGTTGCAGGTACTTTATATACAAATGATGAGGAGGCTGTACAGGCTGCATTTCTTCAGTCGGCTCCCGGGGACTTCGTACAAATGCGGCGCAGGGGGAAGAGCTGGGGACACTCGCAGATTGTTTTTGACGTTGATAACGATGGCGTAACATTGCTTGATTGCAACGCTGACGGCCACTGTTTGATTCAAGTGTATCGGCAGACGTGGACCACCTTTTGTGCAAAAAACAGTGGTTTTTCAATATATCGGGCAGATGGATACGATCCGACTCCGACACCCCCTGTCAACCATAACCCCATCGGATGTGTTGACAGCGTTAGTGGCGGTGTAAACTCCGTTACTATTCGCGGGTGGACGTTTGACCCGGATGATCCGAATGCTTCAATAGATGTTCACTTTTACATTGGGTCGCAATGCATCGGTGCAACGACAGCAAATCACGCAAGCCCTGATGTGAGTAACGTTTATGGTGTAGGGGGAAGCCATCGGTTCGAAGTGACTCTTGGGACAACTATTACTGGAACCCAGCAAATCGATGCCTATGGCATAAACATTGGCGAAGGCGCAAATGACTGCTTTGGTAATGGTACAGCAGTCATCGCGACTGAGACGGAGAAGCCAGTCATCTCTGAGGTCAAGGTAGTTAACGTCACGCCAAAAGGCTATCGCGTAAGTTGCAAGGTCACCGATAACGTTGGCGTTACCGACGTGAGGTTCCCAACTTGGACGGCACACAACGGTCAGGATGACATTGGCGAATGGGGGAGATACGGGACTAAGGTCGGTGACATCTACACCTTCGACGTGAACGTCGGTAGCCACAATAACGAGCACGGGATATACCATACGCACATATATGCTTATGACGCTGCTGGCAATAGCGCGGCGTCTAACATTCCCACGAATGTTTTGGTACCCGACAGGATGCTAAACAATGGAGGTTCCACCTACTACTTATTCGAAGATAACCTTTCTTGGAAGGATGCGCGTGAGCGTTGTGCAAATGCGCACGATGGTGGGCACTTGGTCACCATCGAAAGCCCTGCAGAAAACGAAGTAGTTGCGGGTTTTGCCCAACAGGGAGACAAGAACGCTTATTGGATTGGTGCGAGCGATGAGGAGAGCGAAGGGTCTTGGAAGTGGGTGACAGGCGAAACAGTTGAACCCATTGCTTGGGCTGATACAGAACCAAACGGGGGGACTACCGAAAACGCATTGGCAATAAACAACAAGAACGATCCCCCAGGGATGTGGTGCGACTACACCAGTGGAAACCATTCTGACTTCGGGTTCATCATGGAAGTTGACGGTGGCGCCTTTGAACAGCAGGGCGAAGTTGTGACTGACATTGAGGATGGCGTCTACACCATAAACATGTTCGCAGACCAGAACTATGCGGTAGATGTTGCTGAGGGTGCAACTGGTTCGGGTTGTAACGCGCAGCTGTGGACGGCAAACGGAACGGACTATCAGCGATGGCGGTTTACGAAAAACGACGATGACACATATACGATAGTAAATATAAAATCCGATTGCGCACTTGACGTCCAGAGTGGAAATCAGGGAAGCAACGCTAATGTCTGGGTATATGAGTCCATCGAATCGGCGGCCCAGCGCTGGTATGTAGAACGCGATGGCACGGGCTCGTATTTCTTACGTGCCAAGTGCAGCAACTGCTACCTCGACGTGGCGGGTTATAGCTTTGGCAATGGCTGTAACATGATTACGTGGTATGCCAACGGTAACAACCAGCAGAGATACAAGCTCATGAGGTCAGAACATGCTAAAGCGGTTGGCAAAAGGATATATGATGTGACTCCAGACGGCTACAAGATGGAAGTCAAGTTCGAGACCCCCGGCATGGATTCCACTAGGGCCATTGATGGGATAGTGTTCCCCACATGGACAGCGCCTGACGGGCAAGATGACATCTTGTGGGAAGAAGGCTCCATAGATGGCGATATCGTTACCTTCGAGGTCAGGACTACCAAGCATGCCGGCCAAACTGGCTGTACATACCACACCCACGTATACGTTAGGGATGCTTATGGAAACCATTACAACATCGGTGGTGCAGCCTGTTACGTTCCCCAAGCTAACCGAATTGCATCATACGGAAGTAGTACCTACTATCTTGTCGAAAACGCAGATGCGTTTTCATGGGAGCAGGCGAGCAAAGCGGCTTCGTCGGTATCGTTTACGGACGGCAGACAAGATGCCCATCTAGTTACTATCGAGAGTGCTGAGGAGCAAGAGGCGGTTGAGCAGCTCGCAAAGGCTGGATCGAGGGAAGCATATTACATTGGTCTGAATGATGCGAAAGCCGAAGGACAGTGGACGTGGGTTAACGGAACTTTGCTTTCTTCATATGCGAACTGGGCAGATGGAGAGCCGAATGGTGGATCAGCTGAGAGTTACGCTGCCTTAAACAGGACTGATGGGTTCTGGTGCGATAACTCTGGAGTAACAAGTAACCGTTATGGGTATATTGCCGAAGTTGAGGGCGAAGACCGCTGTGCTCCGTCAATTAATAATGTAACAGTTACGGATCTTGATGAAACCGGTTATACCGTGACCTGCGCCGTTAGCGATCCCTCCGGTGTGTCGAAGGTGGAGTTCCCTACATGGGTGCCCGAGAAGGGCGAGGTAGGTGACAACGCGCTCTGGAAGGAGGGCGAGCTATACGAAGACCCAGAGACGGGAGACACTGTAGCAGAGTTCCGTGTGTCTGCGGCAGATCACGGCAACGCTGCGGGCGAGTACGCCACCCACATCTACGCGACGGACAAGCTGGGCAACAAGACGAAGCAACAATCGGAGACGAAGGTTGAAACCATCTATGTTCCGGATGCCGTATTCGGTTCTCAAAATGCTGTCTACTATCGATTCGACCATCCGGGCAGCTGGAATGATGCCAAGACGCTCATCGAGGCGATGCCCTTGGAGAACGCGCAACTCGCGACCGTTGCCAGCGAAGGAGACAACGATGCTTTAGCATCGCTGCTCGCGGGCGCTGGCAAGTCAGCTTATTGGCTGGGCCTCTCCGACGCCGATGGGACGGGCACGTTTACGTGGGCCGATGGTGGAGAAGTCAAGTACAACCACTGGGCGAGCGGACAGCCCGGCACTTACACCGGCGCACGCTACGGCGCAGTGCTCACATCCAACGGGAAGTGGTACGGCTACGCCGACGCAGGTGTGAACAACAAGCCCGAGAACATGGGCTTCATTGCCATGGTCGGATACTCCGAGGATAATCCGTGCCCTGACGGCCACACGTGGGGCGAGTGGAAGACCACTGTGGAACCGACCTGTAATAAGGTTGGCTACAGGGAGCGTGTCTGCGATGTCTGCGGTGAGTTCGAAGTCGAGCAGATTCCCGCCCTCGGCCACGACCCGATGGAGGCCACGCGCCAGAACGAGGTCGCCGCGACCTGCGAGGAGGACGGCAGCTACGAGTCCGTCGTCGTGTGCTCGCGCTGCGGCGAGGAGCTGAGCCGCGAGACGGTGAAGGCGGACAAGCTCGGCCACGCCCCCGCCGACCCGGTCGAGGAGAACCGCGTCGAGCCCACCTGCTCCGCCGAGGGCAGCCGCGAGCTCGTGACCTACTGCGGCCGCTGCGGCAAGGAGCTGGGACGAGAGCCCGAGACGCTGCCGAAGGCCGAGCACGCCCCCGCCGACGCGGTCGAGGAGAACCGCGTGGAGCCCACCTGCTCGAAGGAGGGGAGCTACGACCTGGTGGCCTACTGCACGGTGTGTGGCGCGGAGGCCGGCCGCGAGACGGTCGCCGTCCCCAAGTCCGAGCACGCGTGGGGCGAGGGCGAGCTGACGACCAGGCCCACGTGCACCGAGCCGGGCGAGCGCACCTTCACGTGCGCTGGCTGCGGCGAGAAGAGGACCGAGGGGGTCGAGGCGACGGGCCACCGGCTCGGCAAGCCGGTGACCGAGAACGAGAGCGATTCCAACACCTGCACTGAGGGCGGCACTTACGACGAGGTTGTCTACTGCGAAGTGTGCCACGAGGAGCTCTCCCGCGAGCAGAAGGCGCAGCCGGCGGGCCAGCACGTGCCGGTGACCGACTCGGCCGTCGCGCCCACCTGCACCAAGGCGGGCCTCACGGAGGGAAGCCACTGCCAGGTGTGCGGCACGGTCCTGGTCGCGCAGGAGCCCGTGGCGGCGCCCGGCCACGAGGAGGAGCACGTCGACGCCGTCGCCCCGAGCTGCACCGAGCCCGGCGCGACGGAGGGCACGCGCTGCGCCACCTGTGGCGAGGTCCTCTCCGGCTGCGAGCCCATCGCGGCGCTCGGCCACGACTACAGGGAGGCGGTCGTCGAGCCCACGTGCACGCAGGCCGGCCACACGGAGCACAGGTGCACCCGCTGCGGTGACACCTACGTGACTGACCGCGTCCCCGCCAAGGCGCACACGGCAGGCGATCCAGAGGTCGCGTCCGAGGTGCCGGCATCCTGCGAGGCAGTCGGCAGCAGGGTGCTCGTCACCAAGTGCGCCGACTGCGGCAAGGAGCTGTACCGCACGACGCAGACGATTCCCGCCACCGGCCACAAGGCCGGCGAGCCCGTTGTGGAGTCCGAGACGAAGGCCACCTGCGAGACCGCGGGCCGCAAGGTCACCGTCACCAAGTGCGCCGACTGCGATCACGAGCTAACCCGCACGGTGGAGGTCACGCCGGCCACCGGCCACAAGGCCGGCGAGCCCGTTGTGGAGTCCGAGACGCCCGCGACCTGCGAGGAGGCCGGTGCTAGGACGCTGGTGACCAAGTGCGCCGGCTGCGGGAAGGAGCTCTCGAGGCAGACCGAGGCCGTGCCCGCCAAGGGCCACAGCTGGGACGAGGGCAGGGTGACAAAGGAGCCCACCTGCACCGAGCAGGGGCTGAGGGCGTTCACCTGCACGGCGTGCGGCGCCACGACGACGGAGCGGGTGCCCACCGCGGACCACAGGCCCGGGGCCGAGTCCCGCGAGAACGAGGTCGCGTCGACCTGCTCGGCGCCCGGCCACTACGAGGCTGTCACGCACTGCGCCGACTGCGGCGTCGAGCTATCCCGCCAGACGGTGCCGCTCCCGCTGGGCGACCACGCGTGGGGGAGC
>JAFWLX010000062.1 GCA_017510875.1 Atopobiaceae bacterium
AGGTAGGACGCCATGACCTCGCGCGAGGGCCACAGCTGCGGGCGTAGGTTGGGGTCAAATGAGAGGAAGATGCCCTCATCGTGCGCTTTTGCAGCGAGAAAACGGCAGAGAGCGCGGGTGTTGTCAGAAAGCGCTGGCGTGATACCCGTCATGTGGATGGCAGAGAATTTGGAAAAGTCCAGCCCCTCGACATCTGCGGGTGAGAGTGTGGAGGCGGCGCTGCCAGCGCGGAAGTAATAAATCGCCGGGTCGCCCACCGACGTGGAACCCTTGAGCATAAAGCCAGTTCGTAGCGTCTCATCAAAGAGGATGTCGTCCGTGGAAATGCCCTCTTTGATCATCTGCTTGACGATTTTCTTGCCAAAGGGGTCAGGGCCAAGTTTGGTGAGGTAGGACGCCCGATGTCCTAGGCGTGTGAGGCCGATTGCCACGTTAAGCTCGGCGCCGCAGGTAGCCACTGCAAACTCGTCAACATCCTCGAACGCTCCCTCGCTTTTAGCGATGAAGAGGCCCATTGGTTCTCCCACCAAAAGGATGCTCTTGTCGTCCACGGTCGTTCCCCTTCTCGTCGTGCGGAATCGAAGCTGATTCCCAACCAGGTATTGCAAGCCTTTGTCGGCCGGAAACAAGCCTCTACCTGCCCATAAGCTTTACTGCTTCGCAGCAGAGACGCTCGACCTCGTCAAAGCGACTGTTGTCGATGAGTTCCTCCTTCACCATCCAGGTGCCGCCGCAACAGAAGACTGACGAGCAGGAGAGATAACTCATAAGGTTATCTGGGCTGATGCCTCCGGTGGGCATGAAGCGTACGTTTGAATACGGTCCGGAGAGGGCCTTGATATAGGGGAGTCCGCCTGCCTGCTCAGCGGGGAAGAACTTGACCACTTCTATGCCGCGCATGAGGCACTGCTCTACGCCGCTTGCGTCACTGATGCCGGGAACCATGAGAATGTCATGTGAGAGGCAGTAGTCCACGACTACGGGGTTGAATCCAGGCGAGACAATGAACTTGGCACCTGCTGCGACTGCCTCATCCACTTGGGTGGTGGTAAGAACAGTTCCTGCCCCGACTAGCATCTCTGGGCAGGACTGCGTCATGAGGCGGATGCTCTCTGCTCCTGCGGCGGTACGAAACGTGATTTCTGCACAGGGCAGGCCTCCGGCAATCAGGGCCTTTGCTAGAGGCAGGGCATCCATGGAGTCGTTAATCTTGACAACGGGTACGAGGCCAATCTCGTGCAGGGAAACAAGGACTGGATCCATGGTGCTCCCTCTCCTTACTCGTTGTGGGCGTACTGACATATGGGTTCAGAATGGCAAATCGACTGTTCGTGCGAATGCGAGCTACCAGATTGTTCCAGCAGTGCCTTCCGCCTAGCAGCTACTCGAACTTCTCCGCGGCGAGCTCGAGCTGGGTCATGATGTCGATGTGCTGCGGACAGGCCGCCTCGCACTGACCACAGTGAATGCAGTCGCTTGCCTTTGTTCCCTCGCGCGTGGCGAAGCCGTAGTTCCCCTTGCCCATCTCGACACCATACAGGGCCGCACGGTTTAGGCTCTCCATGATCGAGCTGATGGGCATGCCTACAGGGCAATCCTCCATGCAGTAGTGGCATCCGGTGCAGGGAACAGCGATAAGCTCGGCCAGCTTGGCGCGAGCGGATGCCAGCGTGTCCAGCTCCTTTTGCGAGAGTGGTGTAAGTCGCTTCAGCGTCTCGAGGTTCTGCCGCATCTGCTCGAGCGAGCTCATGCCAGACAGGCACGCAATGAGCCCCTCGACATTCATGGCAAAGCGCAGCGCCCATTCGACCGGCGTGCGATCAGGTTCCGCTGCTCGGAGAATCTCCTTCACGGGCTCGGGTGGATTGGCCAGCATTCCACCCTTCACCGGCTCCATGATGACGACTGGCTTGCCATAGCTGCGAACAACCTCGTGTACCTTGCGCGACTGCACCGAGCCGTCCTCCCAGTCCGCGTAGTTGATCTGCAGCTGTACGAACTCGACGTCGTCGGCATGTTTGGCCAGGATTTGGTCCAGCGTCTCTGCGTTGTCGTGGAACGAGAAGCCCAGATGGCGAATGCGGCCCTGACGCTTCATCTCGAGGCCCCACTCAAACATGCCCCACTTCTCAAAGAAGTCCGTGCGGCTTGCGCCGAGGTTGTGGAGCAGGTAGAAGTCGACATAGTCGGTACCCAGGCGCTCAAGCGACACGTCAAGCTGCGCTTTTGCCTCGTCCGCGCTCTTGGGACCGAGCCATGCGGCATTCTTGGTGGCGAGCGTGTAGCTGTCGCGTGGGTAGCGCTCGACCAGCGCTCGGCGGATGGCGTCCTCGGAGCCGTTGTACGCCCAGGCGGTGTCGAAGTAGGTGCCCCCAGCGGCAAGGAACTCGTCAGCCATCTGTGCGACTTGCGGGACGTCGATGTCGCCGTCCTCGTTCTTGGGCAGCCTCATGAGGCCGAAGCCCAGCTTGGTGGTTTCCTCTCCTAAATAAGACATGTGATCCCCCTTAAACGCGCTTCGATGTATGTGCGATTACAGACAAGCACATTGTACAGCGGAAAGAATGGTGTCCGACAGGGCTGCC
>JAFWLX010000063.1 GCA_017510875.1 Atopobiaceae bacterium
AATGAGGCTCTGCCGCAGCGTGGAAAAAGGGACGGTCCCACCAATCCACGTTGGGAGCGCATGCTACAGTTGAGGCAGGAGATGATGCGTATGACAAAGCAGCACGGATCGCGCACGCAGCCCACTGCCATCCAGGTGCGGGGCGCGCGGGTTCACAACCTTAAGGACATTGACGTGAGCATCCCGCTTGGAGAGCTGGTGGGCATTGCGGGTGTGTCTGGGTCGGGCAAGAGCTCGCTTGCGCTAGGCGTGCTGTATGCCGAGGGCAGCCGTCGTTACATGGAGAGCCTCTCCACCTATACGCGTCGGCGTATCTCGCAGAGCGGGCGTGCGCAAGTGGACGAGGTGCTCCACGTGCCAGCGGCGCTTGCCTTGCGCCAGCGGCCGGGCATACCTGGTGTGCGCTCGACCTTTGGCACCTCGACCGAGCTGCTCAATCATCTGCGCCTGTTGTTCAGCCGCCTGGGGAGTCATAGGTGCCCCAATGGCCATTACGTGCCGCCGACCATGGCGGTGGCTCTCGAGCAAGAGCTGGTGTGTCCGGAGTGCGGCGCCCGCTTCTATGGCCCCGGCGCCGAGGCGCTTGCCTTTAACAGCGAAGGCGCTTGTCCCACCTGTGCGGGAACGGGCACCGTACGTGCCATTGACGAGAATACGCTGGTGCCAGACGAGAGCAAGACCATCGACGAGGGCGCCGTTGCCCCTTGGGGGCATCTGATGTGGTCGCTCATGAAGGACATCGCGCGCCAGGCGGGGGTGCGCACCAATGTGCCCTACCGCGACCTTACCCCCGATGAGCAGGAGTTTGTGCTACATGGGGCCCCTGACAAGTACCATCTGCTCTACCACAACGAGAAGACCGGTACGGCGGGCGAGATGGACTTTACCTACTACTCTGCCCGTCACTCGGTGGAAAACGCTCTTGCCAAGGTGAAGGACGAGAAAGGCCTCAAGCGCGTGGCGCGTTACCTGGTAGAGTCGCCTTGCCCAGACTGCGCGGGCACGCGCCTTTCGGCAGCCGCCCGTGCACCGCGCGTGTGTGGCATCAACCTGGCGCAGGCAACCGCCATGACGCTTGACGAGCTGGCGCTGTGGCTTCCACAGGTGCCGCAGCAGGTACCCCAAGAGCTGCGTCCCATGGCGCAAAGCATCGTGGACGAGACGGTAGAGCCCATAGCGCGCCTGCAGCAGCTGGGTTTGGGCTATCTCTCGCTTGACCGTGCAAGCTCCACGCTCTCAACGGGCGAGCGGCAACGCGCTCAGCTGGCTCGTGCGGTGCGCAACCGCACGACGGGTGTGCTGTACGTGCTTGACGAGCCGTCCATTGGCCTGCACCCGTCAAACGTGGACGGGCTGCTTGGCGTGATGGACAGCCTGCTGGATGACGGCAACTCGGTGGTGGTCGTTGACCACGACGTGCAGGTGCTGCGCGAGGCGGACCACCTTGTTGAGATAGGCCCAGGTTCGGGGGCAAACGGCGGAAGAGTAATTGCGCAGGGCACGCAACAGCAGGTTGCAGAATGCGGGCGCTCGCGCATTGCAGAGTTTCTCACGGGCAAGCGCCACGTGAGGGCGCGGGAACGCGCCCATACCGAGGAGATGTTTGAGCACGGATCGATCCATCTGGTCACGGGGCCTATCCATACGGTGCAGCCGCTTGACACATGGTTTCCCCGTGGCAGGTTGTGTGCGGTAACGGGTGTCTCGGGATCGGGGAAGACCACGCTTGTGCTGGAAGGTTTGGTACCGGCCCTTAAAGCGCAGGTGATGGGCGAGCGGTCGCCCGCTCACGTGCTCACGATTGAGGCCGAGGGCCTGCGCCGCGTGCACCTTATTGATGCAACGCCCATTGGCGCCAACGTGCGCTCGACTGTGGCCACCTATTCGGGCGTGCTCGACGACCTGCGTCGCGCCTATGCCGCCACCACTGATGCCAAACGGTTGGGTCTTAGAATGGGCGATTTTTCCTACAACACGGGGAGCCTGCGCTGCCCAACCTGCGATGGTACGGGTAGCATAAACCTTGACGTGCAGTTTTTGCCCGATGTTGAGGTGCCGTGCCCCGACTGCGGTGGCTCGCGCTACGCTCGGACGGCTTGGGAGGTGCGTCGCCACACCAGCCGCGGGCATGGGGGAGAGAAGCAGGACTACATAAGCCTGCCCGAGCTGATGGAGCTTACCGTTGACGAGGCGTTGGCGCGCGTGAGGTCGCTGCGCAAGGCAAAGGCAAAGCTGCAGGTGTTGCACGACCTTGGCTTGGGCTACCTTACGCTGGGCGAGGCAACGCCGGCACTCTCGGGAGGAGAGGCTCAGCGTCTTAAGCTTGCAGGCGAGGTGGGCAAGCGTCAGGATGACGCGCTCTTTGTGTTTGACGAGCCCACCATTGGCTTGCATCCGCTTGACGTGGAGGTTCTCCTAGGTGTGCTGCAAGGCCTTGTGTCCAACGGGGCTACCGTGGTGGTGATAGAGCACGACCTTGACATGATTGCCAATGCCGACTGGGTCATAGACTTGGGCCCTGGTGGTGGTGCGCAGGGAGGGCGTATCGTATGCGCGGGCACTCCCGAAGACATAGCCGCCTGCGAGCAGAGCGTAACGGGCCGTTACTTGTCGCAGGAGCTACGAAAGTAGTTGTGGCTGCGACTCGTATGGAAAAGGGTCCGTGGGGCGCGCCCCGAGGCCCCTTCTGTCACGGACCCCTTTGTCGTTGGGGCCAGGTCCGGCGCGTACGCGTTATGCCGCCTCGCCGGTAAAGGTGTCAAGCAACTTGTCCATGATAAGGTCGACGTCGCTTCGCTTGGCCAAGTCGGCCTTTACCTCGGCTGCCTGGCTCATGTTGTCGGTGATGATGGCGTCACAGTCGGAGTCAAGGAAGTGCCATTGCTCGGCATATGTGTTGGGGGTCCAAACAAACAGCATCTTATCTTGCTCGTGTACGGCATTAATGGTGTCAGCGGTGGCAACCTCTTCCTCGACAGCTAGGTAGTCACAGTCAAGGAGCGCCGTGTTGCCATACGAGGCAAACTCAAGAAAACCTGCCTTGACGTCATCGTAGTTGGTCTCAAGGTAGTTGATGAGGTCATACTTGAGCGAGATGAACACGCATTGGTCGAGCATGCCCTTCTCGCGCGCAATGCGTACGGCGTCGTCGGCCATCTGCTTGTCGGCCGTCTTGCCCTTGAGCTCGACAAACAGTACCACGCGGTCGCGCGCCCCATCGAGCATCTCTTCGTAGGTGGCTATGTGCTCGCCCGTTGGGGTGCCGTCAGGGTTGCGTATGATGAGCTGCGTGGCCTCTTCGAGCGTTACATCCGAGGGCTTGCGCGGATCGCCTGCAATACGCTTGAAGTTATCATCATGGTTGACGATGTAGTGGCCGTCAGAAGTGCGCTGAATGTCAATCTCGGCGCCCCACGAGCCCGTCTCGACGGCTTTATCCAGTCCGGCAACGCAGTTCTCGGGCGCCTCGTTGCCGCCTGCACGGTGGGCGATTACTTTGACCTCAGATTTTGGCTTGAAGATCTCATTAAAGTTCTCATGAGCCAATACGGATACGGGTACGCAACACACGAGCGCAATCAGCCACATAAGCGTAAGGGGAACAATGCCGCTTTTTCCGGGAACTCCCACTACAACCTCGTTGTTGGTGGTGTAGGCGCGGTACAGCACCGTAAGCTTAAGCGTAAGAATCGTTGAAGATGCAGCAAGGACAATGACGGAACCCACGAGCGTCATGCCGGCGAACACTATGGTGATGAACCGCTCTTCCTGGATTCCTGTAAGCAGTGTTGCAACAATGCAGCCGATTATGGGCACCAAGACGCATATAAGGGCTGCCATGATAGCGAAATTGAGTAATAGCAGGAGAATTTGACCCAGTATGTGCAGCCAATGCGTGCGTACCAGGTCAAACGAGCGCACATAGGCTTTGGTTACCGGTAGGTCGTCGACCACGATGCCCTGGAAAAGAAACATGCCAAAGATGCCAACTAGGGTGAAGAAGATGATCACCGCATGATAGAGCACCTTATATGTAGGCGTGGCATTAACAACCGACATGATGAACGAGGGAATGTAGAGCTTTTCGGTGAGCGATACCGTGGTACCCAGATTCAGCAGCGGCAGGATGAGCACGGTATAGAGCACTACCAACACGCCGGCGGGGCTGATGAGCTTGGTAGAGGAGGCAAAGGCATCACGCAGCACGTCGCGTACGCGTATGCGCTTTCCCTGCGCCCAGTAATTTGCATAGGTAACCATGCCTATCAGCTCGAGGGAGACAAAGAGCCAGAGCATCACAAGCGCAAGCAGGATGAGAATCCATCCCTGCCAGGTGGTAAAGAGAAACATGAAGTCGCCGGTGGTGACCGCCACGCGTCCCTGTGATATAAGGGCAAGACCTGCCAACATCTTGAGAATCGAGCCTAGTCCCCACAGCACAAAACTGGTGGTCAGCTGGTACATAATGACGAACGGAATTGTTTTGATGTAAGCGTTTGTCGAGCGTATGGGATGCATTCTGCTACCTCCGTTTAAGAAACTGATTCAAGAATAACAGATGTGGCAGGATATATGTCGCGGGTCGCGGGCCCTAGGGAAGGGCGTCGCCCCACGGCCGGCCGGGGCGGAGACCCTCGGGGACTCCCCTTCGGCTCACGCTCCGCCCTTACGGCGCGGCAGCTGCGGAACTCGCTTCTCCCCTCGGGGCGCTGCCCCGAGGGGAGGTTTTGCCCGAGCCCTTCGGGCCGTAACATGCCACCGGCAAGTTACGCTCGCTAAGCGCCGCGCCGACGGGTGGAGCAGCCTCAGCAGGAGTCCCGAGGGTCTCCGCCCCGGCCGGCCGTGGGGCGACGCCCTTCCCTAGGGCCCGCTACCCGCGACGTACGAGCGCTTTTCTACTCAAAGAAGTAGATGGTGCCGTCCTTGTCAATCTCAAACTCGGCAGAGTTGGCAATGTGGGAGTCGCCAAACACGTCCTGGATGCGGAAGCTGTACAGGTAGTTGTTAGCTGGCAGGCTGCTGTAATCCACGTGCAGGGTCTTGTCCGCGACCGTATACGGGTTGCCCTCGTACAGGCTCTTTGCGTTGTTCTGCGTGCTGATAGCGTCATAGCGCGGAACAATCACGTCTCCACGCTTAAGAGGCGTTACGCCACGGTCAACCGCTCCGTTTTGGCCAATGGCACTCCAAGTGCCCTCTACCGTCACGTCGCCGCTGGCCAGATCTTGCGTAAGACGCAGGAAGCACTCCTCGCCGTTAAGCGTGATGGGCGAGGTGTACGTGACATAGTCGTCGGTGTGCTCGGCAACGTACAGGCAGAGGTTCTGACCGTCGGGCAGGCTCAGCCATTTGCCGTTGAAGTTATCGGTAAAGGTTCCGGTCTCCCAGTCGCCGTACACATCGTAGGTCTCGCCCAGAGCGATGACGTCATTACCGTCGCTCGAATACGTAAAGAGTAGCGCGCTTACCACGGCCGCGTTGTCAATGCCGTGCTGGTCAAGCTGGAACCAGTAAGAACCCTCGTCGTCAAGCTGCGGCTCTTGAGCCAGCGTGATCACTTGGCTCTCGTCGGAGTGCTGGTTGACGTAATTCCAGTACTCCTCGCTTTGTGGGGCCTGCTCGCCTTCGCTTACCGACCAGTTCCAGATGCCGTCCTGGAACCAGGTGTCATCGGGGAAGGCCACATACTCGCTGCCTCCGTTGTAGGTGCCGCCGTGAACCAGGCGGTCAATGTACGAGAGGTACGACGGGTTAACGGCCACCTTTTGGAAGGTCGAGAGCTCCTTGGCATCGGTGATGGCCAAGGGATAGTAGGTCGAGAGACCGCACGACTTGCTGTGGTACTTGCCGCGCACCTGATACACCACGGCTGCGTCAAGGGCAGCTTTCACATCGGCAGCACTGGGGGTCACGTCTGCGCAGGCGCTCACAATGCCGTAGAGGTCAACCATATTGGTGTAGCCCTCAAGGCGGTTGTTGCTGCCGTAGTTCTCGGCCTGCTTGATGCCGCGCGTCATGGCGGCAAGGGTGCTCTGGTTGCTGCCCGACGCATACATCTCTTGCGAGAAGCGATAGAAGCTCTGAACCAGCTCGTCAATCTTAGAGAGGTCGATCACCGCAAGCGTGGCCCAGGCCGCGCTGCTGCTGGGAAGCGTGCTAAGGTAGTTGTCGCAGAGGGCACGGCCCAGATCGGCACCATTGCTTGTGGGGCTCTGTGCCAGGTAGTGCACAAGCGAGCTGTACTCCCAGCCGGTGGCCGGCTCTGTCTCTTGCGAGGCAATCATGTACTTGGCATACGAGGCCAGCACGTTTGCGGTCTCAAGCGTGCTCATGAGGCAGGCGTCAAAGCCCACAAACTCAAACTTCTCCCACAGCTTGGCGTTGGCGGTGGCAAAGGCCTTGTCCAGCTCGCTCAGTGCGATGGCGTCATAGTTGTTGTGTTCGTCAAAGCACACGCCGGTGATGCTGCCTGCACCGTGGTCCCACAGGATGACGCCCATGTTCTCGGCAGGGTAGTTCTCGATGCCCCACGTAAGGAAGTCGGCCAGAACGGTGCCGTCACCCATGTTGGCGTTGCGCAGCGTGCCCACCTCAGAAATGCTGCCGTTTTTGATGACATAGCGGCTGAGGCTGTTGGTGCGGATATTGCTCTGCCACTTCTTGGCGCCGCCGGTCTCCACCACAAAGGTAATGTTGTCGCCCGCGCTTGCCGAGAGCATCTCGGTGAGGTCTTTGGTTGCGGCACCAGTCTTTGTCTCTAGGTCGGATCCGCAGAGGTACACAAAGACGGTCCAGCTGTTCTTCTTAAGGTTAGCGGGCTTTTTGGCCGTCTGCTCGGGGCGCGTGATGTTAAGCACCTTGGTGCCGCGCTCGGCCTGTATGGAAAGCCCGCTGGCCACCATGTCCGAAAGCGATGATCCTTGCGAGCCCATGGTGCCGTTCTCTACCACGCAGGCGGCAAGCGCCGTACAGGCAAGCAGGCACAAGAGGACGAGCAAAATGACCTTACGGGTGCGTCTTGGTTTCATGACAGCCTCCGGTTGGGTTAGTTGATGCATGCCTGGATCTGCAGCAAAAGCTGTCCCAGATACTGGCCATTGCGGCAGAGGAAGCGATGGTCGCCTATGGCAAAGAGCGTGCTGTTGCAGGCAAGTTGGGCGTTCTTGAAGTCCTTCCAGTCCATGTGGCCGCACTGTCCGCGGTCATCACGAAAATAAAGGCCGCCCTGGTCGCAAAGGGCAAAGCCCGCCTTGCAGGTTCCAAAGATGCTGGCGTCTAGGATAAGACGGACCTTCTCGCTGGCAGGAATCTGGAAGTAGGTACGTGCGGCCTCCTCCTTGGTGGGGATGTAGCGTCCCCACAAGGTCTCGCTTAAGCCGCCGCCGGGCAGCTGGCTCATGTAGCTCTCAATGAGCTTCTCGAGGCTTGTCGAGAGAGCCTGCGAGCTAGCAGGTGTGCTGGCGGGCGCGCTTGCTGTTGCAGCAGGTTTGGGGCTTTGAGGGGTTGCTGTCTGGGCAGGCGTGCTGGTAGAAGCATCGACCTTTCCCGGTTTGACGGCTGCGCGCAGCGTGCCGCGCTTCTCGGCGTTGACGTTCTTGACCTTGCGAACCCGGCCTTTTTCGTCCTGTTCCATGGGTCCCCTCCTCTAAGACGCGCTATGACAATGTTCAATATAGCGCGACAAGAGGCAAAAGCGCCGAAGGGTTTACCATTCTGCCTCGGATGGGGGAGTGGCTGCGGAGCTGTAGCGGAAGGGCCATCGGGGGACGCAGCCCCCACAGGCCGGCCCAGCGGCGACCCTCGGGACGACTTCTGAGGCTGCTCCGCCCGTCGGTGCGTCGGGAGCGAGGACTGTCTGAGGCTGCGAAGCAGCCGAGTTCCGCAGCTGCCGCGCCGTAAGGGCGGAGCGCTTAGCCGA
>JAFWLX010000064.1 GCA_017510875.1 Atopobiaceae bacterium
CAGGAAGCCGACGCCTGAGACGACGCCTGATCCGATGCGCGTTACGTCACCGTTGCCGGGGCCCTGCATGATGGCGTACTGCCCGACCGCCATGCAGAGTGCCGAGCCGATGCACACAAGCACGTGGGTCTTGATGCCTGCGCCCTTATTCTTTGCCTCGCGCTCGATACCGATGAGCGCCCCAGCAAGCATGGCAACACCGAGCCTGACGAAGAGGCCAAAAGTGGTTAGTTCGCTTGCGACGGCATTGATGTTGTGTAGCATGGGAACGCTCCTTGCCCGCTTGGTACAATCAACTTTTAGCATACGACACCAAGGCGATTTCGTCAGGAGAACTAAGCAGACGGTAGCACGTCAAAGGATGTAAACGTGGTATTGTTTGATGCCTGACAGTATGGAGGGACCCACCATGGACCAGGCCAAATCCGCACAGGAACTGCTCGAGTTCATTGCTGCTTGTCCGAGTATGTTCCATACGGCAGCGACCATCCGGGCGGCGCTCGACAAGGCTGGCTTTTCCTACCTTCCCGAGCACGAAGTGTGGTCAGTTGAACCCGGCGGCTCGTACTATACCGTGCGTAACGGCTCGAGTGTCGTCGCTTTCAGAGTGGGGGAGCATCTCGATAGCTATCACTTCCAGATAGGAGCCGCTCACGCTGACTCCCCGACGTTCAAGGTCAAGGCAGTGCCCGAGCTCGTCGGCCCGGGTGAGTATCTGCGGCTGAACGTTGAGGGGTACGGCGGGATGATTGACTACACCTGGTTCGATCGTCCGCTTTCCGTTGCCGGCCGTGTCTTGGTGGGATCGGACAGTGAGGTTTCGGCACGGCTTCTGAACGTGAGCCGCCCCGTAGTCCTCATCCCAAGTCTGGCAATCCACATGAACCGCGAAGTCAATCAAGGGTTGGCGACCAACCATCAGGTGGACCTTTGCCCGCTCTTCTCTGCAGGTGCCTTGAGACGTGGGGCGTTCGAGCAGCTCCTTGCTGAGGAGCTTGGCGTGACGGAGGAAGAGGTCCTCTCGTTTGACCTGTATCTCGTCAATAGGCAGCCGGGGGTCGTGTGGGGTGCGGCGCAGGAGTTCGTCTCCACGCCCAAGTTGGATGACCTGCAGTGCGCCTTCTCTGCACTCCGAGGCTTCCTCTCTTCCAACAATGAGCATGATGTTTCGGTCTTCGCCTGCTTTGACAGCGAGGAGATTGGGTCGGGCACCAAGCAGGGAGCGAAGTCGACCCTGCTGCGCGATGTGCTCAGGCGCGTGAACATTGCGCTCGGAAAATCGGAGGAGGACTTCCTTCGTGCCTTGGCTGCCTCTTTCATGGTGAGTTGCGACAATGCCCATGCTATCCATCCGAACCATCCCGAACATGCCGACGAGGAGAACCGTCCCGTGCTCAATGGTGGTGTGGTCATCAAGGAGCATGCAAAGCAGCTGTATACCACCGACGCGTTCAGCAGGGCGGCATTTCTCGCCATCTGCCGTGACGCGGGCGTTCCGACGCAGGTCTTTGCAAATCGCAGCGACAAGCGGAGTGGGTCGACGCTCGGCAACCTCGCCACGGCTCAGGTGAGCATTCATACCCTTGACGTGGGGCTTCCGCAGCTTGCCATGCATTCTGCCTACGAGACGGGCGGCACCCAGGACACTTTCTGGGGGATCCAGGCTCTGAGATCCTTCTTTGACTGCGACCTGCACATAGATGAGGCTCGGAGCATCTCGCTCGGATGAGCCTGCATGGGGAGACGCCTTTCGCAAGGTTTCCCGAGCCGCTTACAAAGAGCTGAAAAAAGTTGTAAATGAGACCTCGCTTTTGCGGGGTCTTCTGCTATCCTTGCTTGCGGAGGGTATAACAAAAACATACCAAATCATACCAATAACGCAGCAAAGGCCTTTATGAGCGAGAAGATGACTCCAATCGTTGCCAAGGTTCTGCCAGCCGAGAAGGATCGTTTTTTCGAAGCTACCGAGCTCATTGGCACCACACCCTCTAATGCGATACGCATGTTCATCACGGCGTTCAATCGTGCTGGGACCTTTCCGTTCGAGATCTTGGCACCAACCGCCGAGGAGTTGGGGGTACGTGATGCTCGAAGAGCTTAGGTGGCGGATGATGAGACTGACCCTATGGTTGTCAGACATCGTGCCATGCCCCTTCACAGAGCGCCTCCGCACCTCCAGTGTGCGTAAATGCATGAAAAGGGCCTGGTACTAGCCCACGGAACGGAACTCCATGAACGCTAATCATCTTGCGTTTGACATCGGCGCGGAGACCCTCAGGTGGGGCGTTGTCTCACCTGGCATGGTGATTCTTGAGCAGGGTGTCGTTACGCTACGCAGCCAGACGCTGGAGGGCCTCTCCAACGAGGTGGCCTCGCTTGCTTCGAAAGCCTCCCATGAGATTGATAGCATCGGGGTCAGTGTTTCGGGCAGCGTGTCCGACGATGACCCACAGGGGACTGTCTTGGGCGGAGAGGCACCCCGCTACCTCGATGGTGTGCCGCTTGGCGCGGAGCTGTCGTTTGCCACGTCCCTTCCGGTCTCGGTGACCAACTGCGGAAAGGCAGCAGCACTGGGAGAGTATGCGGCAGGGGCACTGAGGGGCGCTGGGCTTGGCGTTGCGATTCTGCTGGGCTCTCATATTGATGGCGGCATCGTCTGCGATGGACGGGCTCTGTGCGGAGCGCACGGTTTCGCGGGCTCGTTCGGTCTTCTGAGAAACTCTCCCTTCGAAGGGGAGATGCGCTTGTCAGACGATATGGACGGCACGTGTGGCTGGCCAGCACTCAAACGTGCGATTCTCGAGACAAAAGGCATGCTCGACGTTGGTGACGTGAATGGTCACGCGCTCTTTGACTGGGTTATGCGCGGCGATCCCGATGCGTTGCGCGGCTTGCACTCCTACGCAAAGCAGCTCTGCATGTGGATACTGAACCTACAATGTGTGCTCGATCCTGAGGTCTTTGCTATTGGAGGGGGCATCAGCGCGCAGCCGGTGCTGGCGGAGGCACTTCAGACCACCCTTAGGGCCATGCTCGCGGATCTTCCCGTCAAGGGGCTGCCTCGCCCAAAGATTGTCATCTGCGAGCTTGGTGATGATGCACGGCTAATCGGAGCGGTATACGAGGCAAGGAGACGTGCCGGTCGATAGTAATCGGGGGTGCGCTCGGAGAACTCTCACTTTTCAAGCATGAGTGGCGTCCTCAGTGCTTGCCGCCCCAGTTGGCATCGCCCGCCACATAGGCATGAAGACCCTCGCGGATATGGGCATCAACCAGCTTAAAGGTCGAAGAGAAGAACTGCTCATCAAGCATTTGGTAGTCAGGCGTTCCAGACACATGGCGGGCTGCGTTGTCGGCAACGATGGCGCGCATCGCCTCACTTGCCTTGACCATGTCCTCCTCGTATAGCTCGTACTGTGAGAAGGCGGCGCACTGGACGAGAACCTCCGGCGTGATATTCGGAGCCAGCGAGATGTCCAGCGTCCTGCCAAAGAGGTCGAAATCCCCTTGCTTGCGGATGCGCGTCTGCTCGCCAGGCTTGATTCCGCGGGCATCGATGAACCGGTTGTTCTGAAGGTTGTAGTCATGGTCTGCAAGGAGGTGGGCCCATGTGCCGAGAATGAGGTCATCCACCTGACCGTCTCTGTTTCGCTGACCGTAGCTCTCGAAGA
>JAFWLX010000065.1 GCA_017510875.1 Atopobiaceae bacterium
CACGATTTGAGCGAGAACGCCGAGCGCTCTGCGCGAGGCCTGGAACAGGATTCGAACCTACGACCTCCGGGTTATGAGGGGCAGTCCCGTGACCCGACACTGTTCGACACTAGTAGCTGTTACTGCTCTGAACAGGCGTTTCTTGATGATGTTGGTTCCGCCGGATGACGTTGGTTTTTCGCCGAGTGCCTCCAATTTGTCTCAACCAGTGGAAGGAGACACAAGCTCGCTGACCTTCGTAAAAAACTTGTTTCGTGATAGCATTCAATTGCATAGGTTTGTGCTTGAAAGAAAGGGGGATCGCATGGGGGCAAGCCAAATCATAAAGAACGCGAGAATCTTCACGGCGGACAAGGACAATCCGCAGGCGGCGGCGCTTGTGGTGAAGGACGGCAAGTTCGCCTACGTGGGCAACGAGGCGGGCCTCGCGGGCTTTGAGGGCGATGTCACCGACCTTGGTGGCAAGTTCATCATGCCCGGCATCTTCGACAGCCACGTGCACGTGTCGTTTCCCATTGGCTTTGAGTACTTGGATACCGGGGAGCGCTTTACTTGCGACGGCAAGCAGGGGGCCCTGGACTTCATGGCAAACCGCATCCATGGCAATCCCGGCCTCAAACGCTATACCTTTGAACTTGACAAGAGATATCTGAACGGCGAGGACCTCACCAAGGAGGAGCTCGACGCCATCTGCCCGGACACCGAGCTCGTGCTCCGGGAGGCGGAAGGGCACAGCGTCTGGGTCAACTCCAGGGTGCTCGCGCGGCATCACATTACCGACGACACGCCCGACCCCGTACCGTTCCTCAGCTATTACGTTCGCAAGGACGGACACGTCACCGGAAACATATTCGAGGGCTCGGCGGAGATGCCTGTCGTTCTCGGAGAATCCATGAACCTGAGCGACGAGCAGATAGACGTGGCGCTCAAGCGCTGGATTGACTACTCCGTCGAGGCTGGCGTGGTTGGCGTCTTTGACGCTGGCATCCCAGGCTTCAACGAGTTCCATGAGCGGGTTTACCAGCGCCTACGTGCGCTGGACGAACAGGGCAAGCTGCCAGTCTACGTTGACGGTTGCTACGTGGTCGCATCGGCGCGAGAGGTGGAGGATGGCTTGCGGGAGCTGAAGCGCTTCCGGCGTGAGTACGACACGGAGCACCTGAAGGTCCACACTCTCAAGGTCTTCATGGACGGCACTCTCAAGATTCATACCGCCGCCATGGTCGATCCCTATGAAGACACCCACACCACCGGAATCACTGCCTTTAGCAAGGAGGAACTCGCCGAGGTTCTGGGGCAGCTCAACGAGGCGGGACTCGATCTTCACCTTCACACCGTTGGAGACGCCGCGTCCCGCACGGTGCTCGATGCCGTGGAGCTGGCTAAGAAGAAGCTGGGAGACAGCTATCATGTGCGGGTGACCTGCGCGCACCTCAAGATTCAGCACGACGCGGACCTTAACCGCTTTGCCGAGTTGGGCGTTTTTGCAAATTACACACCTTGGTGGCATACGGAGCGCATGGATGACATGCTCCCCTTGTTTGGCAAAAAGCGCTCAGAGAACATGTACCGCTGCAAGACGCTCTGGGATTCGGGCGCGGTGGTGACCTGGTCGTGCGATAACATCATCTTCGGTGATTTCGCCCCTTGGAACCCCTATCTCGGCATGGAGGTGGGGATGACGCGTTCCATCACCGACAAGACAAACTTTTATGAGTTTGCTAGGTCCGCAGAATTCCCTCCCGCCAGCGAGAAGATGGGCGTAGAGGAGATGCTGTTGGGATACACCATCAACGGCGCAAAACAGCTGGGCGTCGAGGACACCAAGGGCTCCATCGAGGTCGGCAAGGACGCCGACTTCCTGGTGTTCGACAACGACCTGCTTGCGGCCGAGCCGCAGGGGTTCAGCTACAACATGCCTACGGAGGTATACGTTGGTGGCAGGAAGGTCAAGTGAGGCTGAACCGATAGTCGTCAATGACGGGTTCCGTCTTTCGCAAGTCCCATAATCACCATCCGTACAATAGTCCACGCCGTCCGCACCTACGCAGGAGCGGACGGCGTGAACGATCTTTCGGGGGTTTTCCGCTTTAACGGAGCATATAGTCCTTGAGGCCATCTATCTCTGTGAGTCTGCCTTCAATCGTTGCGCAGCTACAGCTATTGTCGGAGACGATGAGCGCCTTGGGAAACGCCTCCCAGTTGAAGGCATCGATGCCACGTATCTCGTTGCGATACAGCTGCAATGCGTTCCCATTGACGTATTTGTGCAGCGGCGCCGACAGACTGTCGCCTAATGGACGTAGTAATTGGTCAGGAAGTAGGTCCTGTCCCAATCGACGATGTCCACGGAAGACTCCTTCTCTACGTGGATGTCGAACTCGTCGAAGACCATCACCTGCTTGTCCTCAAGATCGTAGAGCGGCCACTCTTTGGCTTTGCCGTCGGGCGATATGTGTGCGGGAAGGGAGGGGTTGCCGCACTTGGCGAACTGCACCCACATCTTGCGCACGGTCTTGGAGAAGGTCGCGTCGAGCTGCCTTCCTGTGATAAGGGTCTCCTCTGGGTGGTTGAACAGCTCCGAGAGTTCTATCGCATGCCCGCTCTTTATCAGCGGCACGGAAGACTCCACCCTGAAGTAATAGATGTAGGTCTTGCCATTGCCCTTGACCTGGCTTTCCGCGGTCCTGATGAGCGGCGCTTTGAACCAGAACTGGTCGAGGAAGTTGCTGAGGATCTCGTAGTCCGTGCCCTGCATATCTGCGAGGTAGCTCTCTACGAGCGCCTTCTCCTCGTCCGTCAACTGTGCGAGCTTCTCCGCCTTGCAGCGCTCGGCCCACGGCGTGAAGGCCTCCGTCCCAGCCCCGCCCACGAAGTAATCGCACTCGTCCTTGGTGCAGCCCTGCATGATGACGATGTCCTTCACGGCGCCGCTCTCGTAGGCGGCGTATGGTTCCTTGGGCAGGAACTTGCCGTCACGCTCGGGCGTCGTCAGGGGCATCGTGACTACGTTCGCTGCCGCTTCCACAATCTTGCCCGGGTCGAGCTTCATGAGGTCGGCAACAGTCGTACAGCCGAGCTCCTTCATTATCTTGTTTGCGCATTCTATGGACTGCTCCGTGGACCTGGTTAACGCGGGCGATCCGCTTTGGGCGATGACTTTCTGGAAGTACTCGTGAGAGCCCTCCACCAGGGGCAGCAGAGACACAGATCCGCCGCCGGCAGACTGGCCGAAGATGGTAACGTTGCCGGGGTCGCCGCCGAAAGCCGCGATGTTCTCGTGAATCCATTTAAGCGCTGCAATTTGGTCCATGAGGCCAAGGTTCTGCGCGTCAGGGTAGTCCGCTCCGTCTGGCAGGTGCGACAGGCGCAGGAAGCCAAAGGCGTTGAGCCGGTACTCAATGGAGACAAGGATGATATCGGGGTTCTCGCGTACGAAGTTGGTACCCTCCTCGCGCGGCTCTGCCGTGCTGCCGACCTCGTAGGCGCCGCCATGGATCCACACCATGACCGGCTTTTTCTCGGTGCTGGCGTCATCGGCCTTCCACACGTTCAGGTGCAGGCATTCCTCGCTTTGGGGGTAGAGGGAACCCATCTGACCGGGGCTGGCCGCCTGGCGGGGGACCTTCCCAAAGTAGTACGCCTCATACACGCCGTCGTCGGGCACGACGTCCACCGGCGCTTTCCAGCGCAACTCGCCTGAAGGCTGTTTGCCAACGAAGGGGATTCCCTTGAAGGCGACGACCCCGTCTGCCCTCCTACCCACGAAGGTGCCGTTGACGCACTTCACTGCGCACGACTTGTCGTAATTGCCATCCGTAATCTTGTGGTTCTCGCCATACAGTGCTTCTATTTGCTTTTTTGCCTCATCCAACTCGCTCATCTTGGATCCCCCTTTCATCCTTGAATCCGTTGCCCCTTAGAGCACGCTAATCAAAATATTACTCCACGCTATGGATTTAGCTGCGACGCTTTCAGCTATCTGCTCAACGGTGAGCAACTCGCATGCTACGCCTGTGGTGACAACGGTGGTTCCCTCCTATTGTCATTGGGTAACTATGCGGCGTTACCAAGGCTCCGGTCCTACGGGTGCCCCTGCGTCATGATCGTCGGCAGTATTGCTCAGTGCTACGTGGGGCATGGCCTTCGGCACCTTTCCCCGCCTTGAGAAAAAGGATGAGACGATGAGCCAGCTTTGCTTTGCCCTCTCCGGCATCATCGGCGACGTGACTGAACCTACGCTCTCTATGGCTATGCTTACCTAGGCGGGGGCACAGGAATGCCAGTTCAAGGTGGTGTAGCCGGAGAAAGGCGCTCGGCCTCATGCCGGGACACCCTCGCCGCTGTCTTTGTGAAGTTGCTTGCTATGGGGCCTTGGCAGGTCTGCCCCTACCACTCCATGCGGTCGAAGCGACGCCTTAGGTCCTCGCGCGCGTCCCCCAGGAAGAGCATTGTGAGCTCGTGCCTCTCCTCATCCGTTACCAGGTAGATGACCTTCGTGGTCCTGGACACAGGGTAGCTGCGGCAGGGAACGGGTGGCCTGGCCGCCTCGTACTGAGGGTTGGTAAGCGGTCCCGCGGGGCATTGCCCCACCGGGCTCGACGCACTCCCTGACCTGCGCCTACATAGCAAAACAGGCCCCGGAGGGCCTGTGAGGATTTGGTCGCGGGGGCAGGATTCGAACCTACGACCTTCGGGTTATGAGCCCGACGAGCTACCAGACTGCTCCACCCCGCAATATGTAGGCGCACCACGTGCGTGAATAAACAGAATACGGGACTATATCTTTCTCGTCAAGTGACACTGCCCAATTGTGAATTGGGATTCACAATTGGGCGGAACACATTCCCCGGAAGGTGTTCTACCCTGTCGAACCTGCGCGAGGCTCCGTATGGGATGAGAAACGTATTCCTCTTGCCCTGGCGCGAGCTTAAGATTGAATGCGTCGAGAAAGTTTTCTTCCGTTATCGCCCTAAGTTCTACCACCGGTGCCTCCACCAGTCCTTATTCACGCACATCCTTTCGTATTTTATGGCAACGGACACTCTTGACCTTTACTAATGAGCTCAAAACTATGGACGGTTTTGGCGATGATACCCAAGCTGATTCATGCGTCCTGGGGCCAGTGCAACGCGTCCTTATGGAGGTTTCATCAACCAATGCGTCTGTCGGTGAAGGGCACCCCATAGTTGGCAGACCATGATATAAATCAATGTCCGCGTGGGCCAAGGGACCCATGCGCATAGACAGTCTAACCGTCCCTCGTCTTTAGGAGTGCAACGCACATGTCGCATGAGAGGTATCGTCTCGGTTATCACATTGCTCCCAAGAACGGCTGGCTCAACGACCCCAACGGCCTGTGCCAGTTCCGTGGCGTCTATCACGCCTTCTTCCAGTTCAACCCCATGTGGCCTGCTATCGACACCAAGTACTGGCGCCATTTCACCTCTACTGACCTGCTGCATTGGAAGGATGTGGGCACTTCGCTGGTGACCGACATCGCCGAGGACCGCAACGGTGTCTTCTCGGGTTCTGCCTGCGTGCTTAAGGGCCAGGCTTCCGACGGGGGGGACCTAATGGCCCTTTACTACACCGGCAACGTGGTTGACAAGAACGATCCCGAGGCCGGCATTGACTACGTCCATACCGGACGTGAGGCCAACGAGATTCTGGTGACCAGCGAGGACGGCATCCACTTCTCCGAGAAGAAGGTCCTTCTGCGCAACTCCGACTACCCCGAGGTCTGCACGCTGCATGTGCGCGACCCCAAGGTGTGGGAGCAGGACGGCAGTGTATGGATGCTTCTGGGCGCGCGCGACCAGCACGATCAGGGCATGGTGCTGCTCTACGGCTCAAACGACGGTCGCACCTGGCGCATCAAGTCGCAGGTGTACTCGATGAACCCCTTTGGCTACATGTGGGAGTGCCCCAACATCGTGCAGGTTGATGGCCGCGACTTCTTGGCCGTGTGCCCGCAGGGCCTGCCCGACGAGGTTGACCGTTGGCAGAACCTCTGGCAGGCGGGCTACTTCCCGCTTGAGGGCAGCATCCTCGACACGGTGCTTGTTGACGAGAAGACCTTTGTTGAGTGGGACCTGGGCTATGACTTCTACGCCCCGCAGGTCTTTGTGGACGAGCAGGGCCGCACCATCCTCATTGGCTGGATGGGCACCTTCGAGGACAACCGTACCAGTGCACCCGACGGCATGCCGTGGGCCCATTGCCTTACGGTTCCGCGCCTTTTGACGGTGGGCGAGGATGGCTTGCTGCGCCAGAACCCCGTTCCCGAGATTGAGGCTGCACGCGGCGAGGCCGTCTCGCTGCGCGCAAGCAAGCATGTGGCCATCGATGAGCACCGCGCCGACATTGTCATCGAGGGTATCAAGGGCGTTGGCGCGCTGACCTTTGACGACAACGCGGTCGAGATTGCCTACACGGGCGAGAAGCTCGAGATTAGCTTTGGTGGTGCTGACGTTGCCGGCGGCCGCATCGACCGCCAGGTACCGCTAAGCCATCTGGATGACCTGCGCGTGCTGGTTGACACCTCTGCCATCGAGATTTATGCCAACGGCGGCGCCACGGTCTTCTCGACCCGTTGGTTCCCCAAGACCGATATGTTCAAGGTCGAGATGGGCTTCAAGTGCGATCGCGCGGTTATGTATCCCATGGAGGATGCCATGGCTGACGCCTATGTTGATGCGCACGAGATGTAACTAACGCGGGGCTTCCGTTTTGGGGGCCGTAACAGAAGGGGCCTCGGGGGACGCCGCCGCCACGGACCGGCCGGCTGGCAACCCTCGAGGCTCCGCTTCGGCTAAGCGCTCCGCCCTTACGGCGCGGCAGCTGCGGACTTTTGTACGAGCCCTTCGGGCCGTGACATGCCACTGGCATGTCACGCAAACAGGTCCTCGCTAAGCGCCGCGCCGACGGGC
>JAFWLX010000066.1 GCA_017510875.1 Atopobiaceae bacterium
CCGAAGGGAAACGAGTTCCGCAGCTGCCGCGCCGTAAGAGCGGAGCGTGAGCCGAAGGGGAGTCCCGAGGGTCGCCGCCTGGCCTTCCGCGACAGGTGGCACCGGAGGCTGGCGTCCCCCTGACCTACGTACAGTTTCAGGAACACCATATCTCTAAAAAATGTACAATAACTCATTGGTGCGCAAGCCGCACCTCCATACCACACTTACGAGAAGGGTCCTTGATGAAACCTCGACCTCACAGTCGATGACCCCTCGGTGCCCTGTTGGCGGTGCCGTGGGGTAGCCCATAGCCCGCGGGCGGCGCTCATGCGACGCCACCCGTACAACCAACAGAGGAGTTCGCATGATCTACCTGTCCCAACTGCTGGGAAATCCTGTCTATGACCTTGACGGCGAGCGCATTGGTCGCGTAAGCGACCTGGGTATTGCCACCGGCGAGGTCTTTCCGCGTGTCACAGCGCTGGCGGTGGAGGGCCCTGGTCGTACGCCGCTCATGATTAGTTGGCGCAAGTACGTCGAGGCCTTTGACGAGGACGAGATCTCACTCAAGGTGATTGCCACCGACATCCGCTTCTCGTACCTGCAGCCTAATGAGGTGCTGGTGGCGCGCGATTTGCTCAACAAGCAGATCGTGGATATGCGCGGCATGCGCGTGGTGCGCGTAAACGACCTTAAGCTCTCGGACACCAGCTCTACGCAGTTGCGCCTGCTGGGTGCCGAGGTAGGTGTGCGCGGTATCCTTCGATCCATCTCACCCGCACTCGAACGGCTGGTATGCCGGGCTGCCCAGGCGTTGGGACATCCCATTCAGGAGAAGATCATCGCCTGGAACTATATGGACCTGCTTGAGCGCGATCTTTCCAACGTAAAGCTCTCGGTAAGCCACAAGACGCTGGAGGACATGCATCCGGCAGATATCGCCGACATAATCGAGCGCCTTGACCCGCGCCTGCGTGGCCAGGTGTTTGCCCAGCTAGATGACGAGATGGCAGCCGAGGCCGTAACCGAGCTGGATGACGACGAGCTGGCCGCCAAACTGGTCTCGGGCATGGAGGACGCCGCCGCATCGCGCGTACTGTCCGAGATGGACCCCGATGATGCTGCCGAGCTGGTAAGCGAACTTGACTACGAGCGCGCCGAGAAGCTCCTCTCGCTGATGGGTGTAAAGGACCGCGCGGCTATCACGCAGCTTCTGGGGTACCGCGAGGACACCGCCGGCCGCATTATGACGCAAGAGTTTGTGGCGGTGAGCAACACTGCCACCGTAGGCGATGCCATAGCTACCCTGCGCTCGCTTGAAGAGGGCTTTGAGAGCGTGCGCTACGTATATCTGGTGGACGGCGAGAAGCGCTTGACTGGCGTGGTGACCCTTCTCGAGCTGCTTACCCACGACAAGGACACCCCGCTCTCGACGCTTGCCACCACCGAGCCCGTTACCGCCTCTCCCGAGGACGACCAGGAACAGGTGGCCAAGACCATTGCCAAGTACAACCTGCTGGCCCTGCCTGTGGTTGACGATGACCACCATATACTGGGCATCGTTACGGTGGATGACGCCCTCGAGGTCATGCAGGAGGAGCACGAGGAAGACCTGCAGATTGCGGGCTCTACGGCAGGCGTTTCACCGGACGAGCGGGGAGGACTGCTTGGCCAGATGCTTACGAACGAGATGTGGCTGTTCTTCTGGGCAGTAGGCGCAATCTGGTGCTGTGTTGTTGCAGGGGCATTGACGGGTGACTACCTGGCTGGACTGGCTGTTGCAGTGGCGCTGCCCGTTGCCCTACGTACAGCGGATGACATGGCTCGTTATGCCATCAACAGCCACCTAGAGTATGACGAGGGTGATGACAATGCACCTACGCTTCTGGGTTTTGCGCTTAAGGGCGTTGCGGTCTCATGTGTCTTTGCAATAGTGGCCGTGCTGGTCATGAAGGGTGTGGAAGGCATCATCGACGCGGCGGCGCAAGGAGGTAACCCGGCGGATGGGGTTGCACAGGCTAAGCTCATTGACTCGGTTACCGACGTGCTCTTAGCTGGCTTCAAGGCAGCCGGCCTTACCTGTGTCGTGTCGTTTTTGACAGCTCCTCTCTACCTTATGGCTCTGCGCAAACGAGATCGCTCGGGTAACGAGACCAGTGGGTCGGTCATGCGCGCCCTTGCCCTTGCTGTTGCGACGTTGGTCTTTGTGGCCCTTGTTGTCTGTGGCTTTGCGGGATCGGTTGGCTAAAGATGGCTGCTAGGAAGAGCAGACGTGTGGCCGAGCGCCCGGAGCACGTCAAACTCGAACCAAGGCGCGTGTTGGGGGCCATGGGCCCAGGGCTTGTGGCTGCACTTGCCGGTGCCGATGCGGGCGGTGTGGCTGCATACTCAAACTCAGGGGCCCTGTATGGCTATGGGTTGCTGTGGACGGTGCCCATCATGTGCTTGCTGCTCATTGTGGCGCAGGAGACGGCGGCACGGATGGGGTGTGTGACAGGTAAGGGCTTTGCCTCTCTTATACGTGAGCGCTATGGCGTGCGGCTTTCTGCGGTGGCAATGTTGGCCCTGCTTGTGTCTAACGCCACGGTGACGCTCTCGGAGTTTGCCGGCATAGCTTCTGGCCTGGCGTTGTTTGGCGTGCCGACGTTTGTATCGGTGCCCATTGCAGCGCTTGCCATTTGGATGCTTGCCATGAGCGGGTCGTATCGACGCATAGAAAAGGTTCTACTTGCCATAAGCTGCGTATTTGTGACCTATGTGATTGCGGGATTCATGGTGAAGCCTGACTGGGGCAAGGCGCTGCACGACACGTTGATTCCACCGGTCTATGCCGAACCAAGATACCTCTCGCTCATTGTGGCTTTAGTAGGTACCACCATAGCGCCGTGGATGATCTTCCTTGCACAGAGCAACGTGGTCGAACGCGATGCACGTGAGGACGATATACCCTACCAGCGTATCGACACCGTAACTGGTTCGGTGGTGGCAAGCGCCATCTCGTGGTTCATCATCTTGGTAACGGGCACGGTGCTTTATCCCGCAGGCATTGTGGTTGAGGGTGCCGAGGACGCCGCAGTGGCTCTTGCACCTCTGGCGGGTAACTATGCGCAGTTCCTCTTTGGTGCAGGATTGGTGGGCGCGTCATTCTTGGCCGCCTGCGTGTTGCCGGGCATCACCTCAAGCGCCATCTGCGAGGCCTTTGGTTGGGAGCGCGGGGCCGACCGCAGCTGGCAGGAGGCTCCCGTCTATCGAGGTATCATCACCGCCATTCTGGCCGTCTCGGCAATCGTTGTGCTTATGCCTGACGCCAACCTGTTTGGCATCATGATGGCCGCACAGGTGATTAACGGTGTGCTGCTACCGGTGCTGCTGGTATTTATGGTGGGCATTGCCAGCGACCGCCACGTTATGGGCCGCTACGCCAACAGCCGCCTGTGGAACGGCATCACCTGGTTCACCATCATTGCCGTAACGGTGCTTACGGTAATCATGTTTGTTCTGCAAGCACTGGGTTGGTAGCGGCTCTGGTTACGGAGTCCCTTCTCGTCTTCGTGCGCTTTTGGTGGCGCTTCACACCTTTTCTTGTGCTCTGCTATAGTAGACACCCGAGCGCGTTGGATGGGTTCGGGTGACGCAATGTTCCGAACCTGGTCAGGGCCGGGAGGCAGCAGCCATAAGGAGCCTCTGGCGGGCACCCGTTCCCATCCAGCGCGCTTTTTGCATGCCTAGATTTGGAAGGGTTTTCATGGGTTTCGTGCGTTTGATCATGGACCTGCTCCGCGACCCTCGCGCTGCTATTGCGAGCTGGATTGCCGCTGGTCCGCTTGCTGCCTACGGCTTTGTGTTCCTCATCATCTTTATCGAGACAGGCGTGGTCTTCTTCCCATTTCTGCCGGGTGACTCGCTTTTGTTTGCCTCGGGCTTCTTTGCTCAGGGTGGTGGCTTTAACATCTTTGCGTTGCTCATTACCGCATGGTGCGCCGCCATTTTGGGTGACCAATGCAACTTCTTCATTGGCCATTTCTTTGGCCAGAACATCATACGTTCGGGCAAGGTCAAGGCCATGACTCCCGAGCGCATAGAGAAGAGCGAGGCGTTTCTTGACAAGTGGGGCAACCTTGCCATCTTCTTAGGGCGCTTCTTCCCCTTTATTCGCACCTTTGTCCCCTTCCTTGCCGGTATGGGTGGTATGAAGTGGCACAACTTCTTTGTGTTCAACGTTTTGGGCGGTGTCACTTGGTCCACGATGTTCATTCTGCTGGGATACTTCTTTGGCGGAATCCCCTTTGTCCAAGAGCACTTTGAGCTGCTGGTTGTGGGCATCATTGCCGTGAGCATCATCCCTACCGTCGTCGGCTTGATCAAAGGTCAGCTGAACAGGA